>JAYUQE010000512.1:0-7324 GCA_043756905.1 Burkholderiales bacterium
CGGGCAGCGTGGCGCGCCCCGGTGAAAGCCTGCGCCAGGCGCTGCGCAGCCCGCGTTTTTGGTGGTTGTATGCCGGTGTGGTGGCCGGCGCCTTCCCAATGTTCATTCCGTTCGCGCATGTCTCGGTGGCGGCGCGGGACCTGGGCATTGCCGAGGCGCAAGCGGTGGGCCTGGTGGGCGCCATCGGCATCGGCAGCCTGACCGGGCGCTTTGCCATCGGCGCGCTGGCCGACCGCATCGGCCGCAAGCGCACGCTGGTGTTGATGCAGGCCAGCATGGGCCTGAGCTACGCGTTGTGGCTGGCCGCCGGCAGCTACACATCGTTCCTGTTCTTTGCGCTGTGGCTGGGTGTGAGCTACGGCGGCATCGTCTCGCTGCTGCCTGCCCTGTGCATGGACATGTTTGGCGCCCGGGCCGTGGCCGGCATCATCGGCACGCTGTACACCGGCGCGGCCCTGGGCAACCTGGTGGGCCCGGTGGCGGCGGGTGCGGTGTTCGACCACACCGGCTCGTACGCGCCGGTGCTGTGGGGCTGCATGGCGGCGTCGGCCCTGGCCACGCTGGCTGCCTGGCGCTTGATGCGCCTGCCCGGGCCAACTTACTGATTGCTCGGTCGATAGGCGCGCAGCGCCGCGTCGAGCTGCGAGCGCACCTCGGCAGCCAGATCGGCCGGCGCCAGCACCTGCACGTTCGGGCCGTGGCGCAGGATATCCATCACCAGTTCGGTGGCATCGGCATAGGGCAAGCGCATGTGCAGCGAGCCATCAGCCTGCGGCAGCAGCTTTTGCTGCGCATGCCACTGTTCCTGCGCCACCCACTGCGCCGCGTCGGCTGAAAAGCGCAGCAGCGCCCAGCGCCGCGCGCGCCCGGCAAAGACGCCGTAGCTGCCGTCGAGTTCGCGCTCCACCGTGGCGGCGGCCACCTCGCGCGCGGGCTCGGCCAGCACGGCCACGGCGCGCATGGCGTCCAGCGCAAAGCGGCGCAGCGCCCGGCTGCGGTGGCACCAGGCGTCGAGGTACCAGGTGTTGCGGTAGTGCACCAGGCGCTGCGGCGACACCACGCGCTCGCTTTCGCTGCGCCGCGTGCGCGTGTAGTAGCGCAGGTGCAGGCGCCGGCGCGTGAACAGCGCGCTGCCCACCAGCTCGAACGCCTGCGGCTGCACCGAACGCCTTGCTGCGCCGATGATCTTCACCCGGCGCATCAGCTCGCGCGCCGGCACATCGCCCGCGCCGAGCATGCCGTGCAGCTTGTCCAGCAGCGGCTGCAAGTGGCGCGCCAGCACAGCTTCGCTGTCCAGCCCCTGGATCAACTGGTGCATGCCCAGCAGGGCATGGATCTCCTGGTCGCTGAACCACAGCCCCGGCAGCTCGCGCGCCGCGGCCTGCAGGCCGGACGCGAAGCGGTACAGGCCGTCGCTGCGCGCGCACACGATCGGGGCGCCGATGCGTTCACGCAGGTAGCGCAGGTCGCGCATCAGCGTGGCGCGCGACACCTCCAGCGCCGCCATCAGTTCATCAAGGCCCACGCCGCCGCGGCGGCGGATGAGCAGGTCGATCTTGTAGAAGCGTTCGGTGCGGTCCATGAATTTGCATTGTGCCGGTTTCAGTGTCACGCCATGACACCCTGGCTTGCGACACTGGCGGCATGCTCAACTCGAAAGGCACCCCATGAACGCCCTGTCGAACCCCGAACCGGCCGTGATCGCCGAGTCATACCCCGACCCGCAGACCGGCCACGCCATCGGCTGGGACCATGCCCGCCACGGCGTGGCGCCGCCGGCCGCGCTGCTGCGCGAAGGCTGCCCGGTGCGCGCCGGCTTCGTGGCCGCGCGTTCGCGCTTTGCCGGGCGCAGCCTGCGCCCGAGCCCCCATGTGCGCCAGTGGCTGCGCCTGCGCGTGCAGGCCTGGCTGCACGGCCAGGTGTTTGAGGACATGCAGCTCACCGCCAACCACCTGCGCCAGATCTGCCCCAGGCATTGCCCGGTGACCCGTGAGTTGCTGGGCGCACACGGCGTGCCCACACGCATGCGCGGCGACGCCGCCTTCGCCGCCGGCAACATGGTCATGCTCAGTGCGCGCGCCGCGCAGGCGCGCGCCGGCGTGGCGGGTTGGCAAGGCGCCTGGGCGCTGGCCATGCAGCCCGGTGCAGCGGGCAACGCCTGTTCGGCCGGGCTGAACCCCGCCGAATGGGCGCGCCTGGCGCTGTTGATGTCCTTCACCTGCCCGCTGTCTGAGCAACAGGCCGCCACCCTGCCCTTGCTGGTGTTGCCGCCCAACCGGCTGCGCCTGTTCAACGCCACCCAAGGCGTTCAAGCGCTGCTCACGCGCTTGTTGGCGCAGCCGGGTTGGACGCCCGCGCTGCGCCGCTGGGCCGCCGTGCTGGGCCACACGCCGGCACGGCACGAACTGCACCGCGTGGCCGCCGCGTTGTTGCCGCGCCTGCTGCGGGGCAACGCAGCGGCGGAGGCCCAGGCCCAGGCCCAGGCCCACCGGCAAACGCTCGAAGACGCCTGGGCCTGCGAGCTGCTGCAGCGCCGCTGGCAAGCCTTTGCGCAAGCGCTGCGGCCCGGCCAGGCGCACGCCCTGCTCGATGACGCGCGCCGTGCCGGCTGGGCCGGGCGGGGCTTGAACCTCGTCAGCGGCGAGCGCGCCACCGAAGGCTGGGCCTTGCCCACCCAGGGCTGCGTCGCGCCGGGTGAACCCGCGCCGCTGCCCGTGCCGGCCGCGACCGCGACCGCGACCGCGCCCGCGCCTGCGCCCGCCCCCGCACCATCACGGTCGTTGCCCGCACCCCGCAGGCCGCCGCAGCAGGCAGCGTTGGTCATGACTCAGCAACCGGCACCGTGGCTGGCACACCGGCCAACGTGACTACCGCGCGCCGATCAAGCGCCGCCAGCCTCGCAGCCAGGCGGCCCGGATGCGCGCCAACGCGCCGCGCCGAGCCTGCGCCGGTTCCGCCCCGGCGCCGCCCAGCCAGGCCGCGAGACGCACGAAAAATTCATCGCTGAGCTGGCGCGCACTGGCTTGCACCAGGCGGTTGCCAAACTGCGCCAGCTTGCCGTTCACGCGCGCCTGCGCTTGCCAGGTCAATCGGGTGCCGCTGCCGTGCGCGCACAGGCGTACCTGGGCCTGCCCTTCACCGCCACCCAGGCCCGGCGCCTGGCCGGCAAAGATCAACACACAAGCCGCCTGGCCCGAGGCATCGGGCGGTGCCCGTTCGTTCAGCGACACGCTGGATTGATAGCGTGCTGACACCGGCCCCAGGCCGACTTTCACCGTGGCGCTGTAGGCATGCGGTGCGGTTTTCTGCAAGGCTTCACAGCCCGGGATGCAGGCTTGCAGCACGGCGGGGTCGAGCAAGCCTTGCCACACCTGGGCCAGCGGCAGCGCCAATTCATGCGCGCCAGCGAATGCTGCTTGCGGCGCATTGCTGGCCTGCACGCCTTGTGGCGCGGCTGCCGCGCGAGTGGAGATAGCCGCGAATGCAACGCCGGCAGCACCCTGAGCGCGATTACCGCGTTCAGCGTGCGCAGCGTGCGCAGGCAAGCCCGTCAGCGCCGCCACCGCGCGGCGGCACAGCACGCCGGCCAGGTGGGCGCGGTACTCGGCACTGGCTTGCACATTGCCCTGCGCCGCGGCTTCGGGCCAAAACACATCGTTCAATGCCACAGGCGTCCACTGTCCGGCCAAGGCCCGCTCGGCAGCGGGCCAACGTTGTACGCCGTGGCCCAGGCCGGTGATCGCCACACGCACCGTGTGGCCGCCCGGTGTGCCGGGTGTGGCAAACCGGCTCACCGCCACGCCCACCAACGCAAAGCGCGACGCCGGCTGCTCCTGCTTGAGGTAGTGCGCCGCAACGGGCCGCGCAAAGCGCACGCCCAGCAGCACATCACCACGCGCCAGCGCCGTGCCGTAAAGGCCTTGAACCTAGAAACGGCAGTTGACCGCTTACCTCCGCAGGCAACACCGCATGACCTTTGGCTTTTGTGACCACGCGAACCTTCACCTCTTGGGTGACGGCGCTACACACCCGATTGAGCCGCGCTACGGCGCGCTGGCGGTGTTACTCCTCCTCGCTGGCATGAGCCCGCAGCGTCGTCGCGCCTTGCCAGCGCACCGCATCGCGCCTCACTCGGGCGCGTCCAACTGCCGTTTCTAGGTTCAGGCGTTCAAGGCCGCCAGGCGTTCCAGCGTGCCCACATCCGTCCAGGCGCCATCCCAGGGGCAGGCGCCCAGGCGGCCGGCGGCCAGCTCGCGTTCGAGTAGCGGGCGCAGCGCCAGGCGCGTGCCCGGGGCGATGCCGGCAAACATGCCGGCGCGGAACAGGCCCACGCTGGCCCAGGTGTGCTTGGGGCTCACCGTGTGGCTGGCCAGGCCGGCCGGCGTGATGCCGAAGTCGCCCTGCGGGTGGTGCGGCGCATTGGGCACCAGCCACAACTGCGCGTTCAAGGGGCCGGCCGCAAAGGCTGCGGCCGCAGCCGCGTCAAAGGGGAAGCCGGGCAGGAAGACATCGCCCGAAACGACCCAGAAGCACGCGCCCAGCAGCGGCAAGGCTTTCGCAATGCCGCCGGCCGTTTCCAGCGCGCCGCCATGGTCGCGGCCTTCCATCGAATAGTGGATGCGCAGGCCGAAGCGCGCACCGTCGCCCAGCACGGCGGGAAACTGGCCCTCCAGCCAGGCAGTGTTGACCACCACCTCGCGCACGCCCGCTGCGGCCAGCGCGTGCAGGTGCCAGGCGATGAGTGGCTGACCGCGAACGTTAAGTAGCGGCTTCGGTGTGGTGTCGGTCAGCGGGCGCATGCGCTCGCCGCGGCCGGCGGCCAGGATCAGGGCCTTGGGCGGCGCCATGCGCGTCACGCCGGCCCCAGCGCGCCGCGCAGCACGCGCTGCTGCTGCACCCGGCCCGGCTTGAACAAAGGCCGCAGCAGCGCCAGCAGGTGTTCGGCGCGATCTTCATTGGGGCGGCGCAGGTTGCACACGTACACGTCCAGCGTCACCGCATTCAGCTCGGGCCAGGTGTGCAGCGCCAGGTGCGATTCGGCCAGCAGCACCAGCCCCGTCACCCCGCCTGGCGCCGCAAAGGCATGGAACAGTTCGCCCACCGGGTGCAGGCCGGCTTCACGCACGGCTTGCAGGCAGGCCGCGCGCAGCGCGTTCGGGTCGGTCATGGCGGGCGCGGCGGGGCTCGTGGCGCAGTCGCGCCAGTCGGCCAGAAGGTGCGTGCCCTGCATCGGCAGGCATCATACGGCGCACCCCGCGCCGCCCCAGTTCTGAGCGCCTTTAGCGCGCGTCGCCCAGGCCGATGGGCGCTGGCGCCGTCAGCACGATCTTGCTGAACAAGGCCTGGTATTCGTCGCTCGGCTCAAAGCCGGTGAGCGGGTCGCGGTGGTTGCCAAAAGCGGCGTCGAGCTGCGCCCAGTCTTCGGGTGTGAACACCTTGCTGGCGGTGGGCAGCACCTCGTTTTCCTCGGTCTGCATGTGCGCCAGGTAGAAGGCGGTGTACTGGGCCAGGGCCTGTTCGAAGGCGCCGCGGCGGGCGGGGCCCATCACCTCATAGGCCAGCAGCGCGTGCTCCAGGCCGCGGATGGCCTTTTCGCCCTGGGCATGTTCCCGGTCGAGCCGATCCAGCACCGGGCCCAGTTCGGGCGCGCGCTGGCGCAGCAGCGGGAACAGCAATTCGCTCTCCTTGGCATGGTGCAGCCGCTCGGGAAATTCGTCCACGTACAGCAGCATTGCGCGCAGCACGTCGAAGTCGGGCGTGCGCTGTTGCTGCGTGGCTTGTTGCAGCAACTGGGTCATCGAGTGCAACATGGCCCACAGGGCCCGGTGCTCGTCCTGGATCACATTCAAGGTGAGGTGGCGCATGGCATGGGGCCGACGTTTGGCAATGGCGCCAGCTTGGCAGGCTGCGTGCCGCGCGGCTTGAGGCAGATCAAGAAAACGCTGCGTGATGCTGGCACGTGGCCGCCAGCGCGCGCCTTCTAGAATCGCCGGCTCGCCCGGCCACCCCACCCTGCAAACAGCATGAGCGCCACTCGCAAGCAAGACACCAACCTGATGGCCAACGCCATCCGTGCCCTGGCGATGGACGCCGTGCAGCAGGCCAACTCCGGCCACCCCGGCGCGCCCATGGGCATGGCCGAGATGGCGGTGGCGCTGTGGGCCGGCCACCTGCGCCACAACCCGGCCAACCCGCACTGGCCCGAGCGCGACCGCTTCGTGCTCAGCAACGGCCACGGCTCGATGCTGCTGTATGCGCTATTGCACCTGTGTGGCTACGACCTGGCGATGAGCGAGCTGCGCAACTTCCGCCAACTGCACAGCAAGACCCCAGGCCACCCCGAGGTTGACTTGACCCCGGGCGTTGAAACCACCACCGGCCCGCTCGGCCAGGGCCTGGCCAACGCGGTGGGCATGGCGCTGGCCGAAAAGCTGATGGCGCGCGACTTCAACCGCCCGGGCCATGACGTGGTGAACCACCACACCTATGTCTTCATGGGCGACGGCTGCCTGATGGAAGGCGTGAGCCACGAGGCTTGCGCCCTGGCTGGGGCCTGGAAGCTGAACAAGCTGGTGGCGCTGTACGACGACAACGGCATCAGCATCGACGGCCAAGTCGCACCCTGGTATGTGGACGACGTGCGCGGCCGCTTCAGCGCCTACGGCTGGGCCGTGGCCGGGCCGATTGATGGCCATGATGAGCAAGCGGTGAGCGCGGCCATTGCCGCGGCCAGGGCTTCGGCCACGCAGCCCACGCTCATCATCTGCAAGACCACCATCGGCAAGGGCTCGCCCAACCGCGGCGGCACGGCCAAGGCGCATGGCGAGGCCCTGGGCGCTGAAGAGATCAAGCTCACCCGCGCCGCTTTAGGCTGGCCGCATGAACCCTTTGTGATGCCGGAAAGCGCCTACGCGCAGTGGGATCAGCGCTCGCGCGGCGAAGCGGCCGAAGGCGCATGGAGCCAGAAGTTTGCCGCCTATAAGGCCGCGCACCCCGCGCTGGCGGCCGAATACGTGCGCCGCATGCAAGGCGAGTTGCCGGCCAACTTTGCCCAGCGAGCCGTGGATGCCGTGGTGGCCGCGCACACCAAGTGCGAGACCGTGGCCAGCCGCAAGGCCAGCCAGATCGCGCTCGAAGCCTTCACCGCGGCGCTGCCTGAAATGCTCGGTGGCTCGGCCGACTTGACCGGCTCCAACCTGACGAACACCACGAGCGCAACGGCCTTGCGCTTCGATGCCACCGGCGCGCCCAACAGCGGGCGCCACATCAACTACGGCGTGCGCGAATTCGGCATGGCCGCCATCATGAACGGCATGGCGCTGCA
>JAYUQE010000513.1:0-7266 GCA_043756905.1 Burkholderiales bacterium
CCCAGCACGGGCGCGCGCGATTCGCTGGGCACTTCAATGCTGATGGGCAAGTCGCTCGGCAGGTGTGCAAACAGCTCACGCAAGGCGATGCCGCCTTCACCGGGCAAGAGCCGCTCGCAGCGCGCGTCGAAGATCAGGCCTGCGCGCGTGGCCGGCGCGGGCACGGTGCCATCGCACATCTGGGCGTAGTGCAGCCAGGCGCGCGGCAGGTCGTCAAGCTCGTCGAGCCGGCTATCTGAGCGCGCGAAATGCAGCGCATCGACCAACACGCCGCCGTTGGGCTGCGCCGCCGCGGCCACGATGCGCTTGGCTGCGCGCAAGTTGGGCACTTCGGTCCAAGGCATGAATTCGAGATCGCAAGTCAGGCCGAAGCGCGCCGCGGCGGCGCACAGGGCGGCGAAGTTGGCGGTTGTGCGGGCTTCATCGGGGTCGTCACCCGCCACCAGGATGTGCGCCGCACTTAACTGTGCGCCAACGTCCATGAACGGCATGAAGTCGCGCAGTTCAAAGTGCTCATTCAGGCGGATCACTTCCAGGTCGAACACACCCACCCCGGTATCGGCCAGCACGGCCTTGGTTTCGCGCAGCATCGCTGCGTCCGCCATCAGGTTGTGCGCCGCCCCGCCCGGCGCCGCCGGCAGCAGGCGGATGCCGGCCGCAGCGCAGCCGGTTTGCGCGGCCAGGCGCAGCATTTGCGGCGGGGTGAAGGGCAAGGCCATCAACTGGGCCAGCGAGAACAAACGATTCATGTCACTTTCAATTGGCTGACGGCGTGGCCCGCTTCAACGGCGATGCGTCAGGCGGCACGCTGGTACGCACGGTCGAACAGCGGCGACGCGCCGCTGGCCTGCGCCAGTTCGGCCGCAGCGTTGAACAGATCCGGCAGCAGCGCGGCCACCCGCGCCTCGTTCAGGCGCACGCTGGGGCCCGAAATGACCACCACGCCCACAGCACCCTTGCCTGGCACCAGCACCGGCGCGGCCATGGCGGCCACGCCAGGGCGGTAAGTTTCATTGGTGTAGGCATAGCCCTGCTTGCGCACCGTGCGCAGCAGCTTGAGCACAGCCGTGGGGCTGCCTGGTGCGCGGGGGCCGAACTGGCCGCTGCGTGGCGGGCCTTCGCGCGCCACCAGGGCCAACACATCGTCATCAGGCAAGGTGGACAACCAGGCCAGGCCACTGGAGGTGCACGACAGCCGCGCATCCACGCCGGCGTCGGGGTCGTAGCGCAGGCCGCTGGTGGCGCCCTGGGCCGTGGCCACCCAGGTGAGGTGATCGATGTCGACCACGCCAATGCGGGCGAGTTCACCGCTGCTGGCCGCCAGGCGGTCGAGGATGGGCTGGCACACGTCAACAACGCCCGACAGCTTCAGGTGCGTGAGACCCAGCGACACGAGTTTGGTGGTGAGCAGATAGTCGCCGCGCTCGCGCGCCTGGCGCACATAGCCCAGTTCGGTCAACTCAAGCAGCAGCCGGTGCGCAGCACTGCGCGGCATGTTCAGATCGCCGGCCAAGGTGGCCAGCGGCACGCCGTGCACGTCGGCGGCCAGGCGCTCGATGAGGCCCAGCGTTCTGGCCATTACCCCTGACACAGTATCACCTCTAACGTTAACAACCGGGCGCCACGCTCAGACATCGAGTTCAGCCAGTGTGACCACGCCGCCACTGGCCGCCGCATCATGCACGGCCAGGGTGGCTTGAAGCGTGCGCAGGCCATCCAGGCCCGAACACAGCGGCGCCTCGCGCCCTTCGGCCACGGCGCGCAACTGGCTGAGTTGCGCCAGGTACGGGTCAGCCTCATGCGGCGTGGTGCGTGACACGGTTAACGGTTCATGCCAGCCGCGCACGCCGCGGTACTGCCACAGGTGCAGGCGGGGCAAGGTGAGCGAGCCTTCGGTGCCGCTCAGATGGTGCGAATCGACGTCTTGCCGCGGGTAGTGGGCGGCCTCGCCGGCGGCGAGATCCCAGTTCCACGGTGCCACGGCAGCGTCGCTCACGGCCAGCGTGGCCAGCGCGCCGCTGGTGAAGCGCATCAGCACGGCCGCGGTGTCTTCCACCTCGTGGCCGCGCACGGCGTGCGAAGTGGTGGCCTGCACGCTGGCCACATCGCCCAGCAAAAAACGCAACAAGTCGATGTCGTGAATGAGGTTGATCAGCACCGGCCCGGCGCCCTTCGCGCGGCGCCAGGCGGTGTCGAAGTAGCTGTCGGGCTTGAACCATGTGGCCTGAACATTGGCGATGACCGGGCGGCCGATCACGCCGTCGGCCACCAGCTTGCGCGCGGCCAGCGCGATCGGGTTATGGCGCCGGTGGTGGCCCACCAGCAGCGCCGCGCCGGTGCTGCGCGCGGCGCGCACCAGGCGCAGGGCTTGATCAAGCGTGTCGGCGATCGGCTTTTCAACCAGCGTGGCCAGGCCGGCTTGCAAGCAGGCGATGCCGATGTCGGCATGGCTTGAATTGGGCGTGGCCACGATGGCCGCCGCGGGCTTGAGGGGCCCAATGAGGTCGGCCGCATCAGCCGCCCAGGGCAGGTTCAGCTTTTGTGCGTACTCGCGCGCAGCGGGCGCCGGGTCGGCCACACCGGCCACCACCACGTCAGGGTGGCGCAACGCGCGTTCAATGTGCATGCGGCCGATGGCGCCCGCACCAATCACGATGATCGGCATGCGGCTGGATGTGGCCGCAGCCGTCATGGCGCAGCCGGCGCAGCCGCGGACGCGCCACCCAAAAACAGGCGCTCGATGTCGGGGTCGTTCAACAATTCATCGGCCGGTTTGTGCAGCACCAGTTGGCCCGATTCCAGGGCAATGGCTTCATCAGCCATCTTCAGCGCGCTCTTCACGTTTTGCTCCACCATCAAGATCGTGGTGCCCTGGCTGGCCAGGTTGCGCAGCAGCTTGAAGACATCGGCCACCACCAGCGGGCTCAGGCCAATGCTGGGTTCATCAATCAACAACACCTTGGGCCGCAGCAGCAAGGCACGGCCCACTTCCAACTGCTTTTGTTCGCCGCCGGACAGCGACGACGCCGCGCTGTGCAGGCGCTGCGCCACGCGGGGAAAAAGCTTCAGCACTTCAGGAATGCGTTCGCGCGTGAGCTTGGTGCCCAGGGTGATGCCGCCGAGCTCAAGGTTTTCGTACACGCTGAGCTGGCCGAACAGGTTGCGCCCCTGCGGCACGAAGGCAATGCCGTGTTTGACCAACAGGTCTTTTGAGCCGACACCGGTGATGTCTTGCCCATGCAGGCGGATGCGGCCCTGGCGCACCTTGAGCAGGCCGAACAAGGTCTTGAGCACCGTGCTCTTGCCCGCGCCATTGGGGCCCAGCAGCAGCGTGATCTTGCCGGCCTTGGCCTTCAGGCTGAGGTTGTTCAGGATCATGAAGTCGCCGTAGCCGGCAACCACATCATCAAACTCAATCGCCACGGTGTTCACGTCAGTTTCCCAGGTAGGCGTCGAGCACCTGCTTGTTGGCGCGAATTTCGGCCGGCGTGCCGATGGCCAGGACCTGGCCTTCCACCATGACCATGATGCGGTGGCACAGGCCCATCACGAAATCCATGTTGTGTTCGATGACGATGAAGCTGCTGGTCTTCTTGTTGACCTGGCCACCGGCCGCGCTGGCTTCGTTCAATTGCTTGAGCAGCGTGCGGATGCCGCCCACCAGGCTGGGGTTGACGCCGGCGCAGGGTTCGTCGAGCAGCACCAGGCTGGGCTCGCTCATGAAGGCCATCGCAATGTCCACCAGTTTTTGCTGGCCGTAACTCAACTCGCCGGCTTTCAGGTGTGCCACGTGGCGGATGCGAAATTGGTCGATCAGCGCATCGGCCTTGGCGCCCAGGCCGGAATCGCTGGGCGCGAACATGCGGCTGAACATGCTGCCTTGATGTTCCTGCGCGGCCACCAGCAGGTTGTCGCGCACGCTCATCTTGCCGAAGACTTGCAGGGTTTGAAACGTGCGGCCCACGCCGCGCTGGTTGAGCTGCACCGGGCTCAACTGCGTGATGTCTTCGCCGTTGAGTTCGATCTTGCCGGCGTCGGGCGTGATCTGGCCCAGCATGCTGTTGAACAGGGTCGTCTTACCTGAACCGTTAGGCCCGATGACGCCGAAGATTTCACCCGGCATGACCTCGAACGAGACGCCGCCCACCGCCTGGATGGCGCCGTAGGCTTTCTTCAGGCCGGTGACCTTGAGGATGGCATGGCTCATGATGCGGCGCCCTTGCCCAGCGCGGCCGCGGCGGCCTGGCGCGCGGCATTGGCCTGCCTGGCCTGGCGCCGCGCCTTCAGGCGATCAGGGATGCTCAGCAAACCATCGGGCAACCACAGCATCAGCAACACCACCGTGGTGCCGAACACAAACAAATACCAGCCCTGGGCAAAGCGCAGCCATTCGGGCAACAGCACGCCCACGGCGCTGCCCAGCAGCGGGCCGAAGAAGTAGCCGGGGCCACCCACCACGACCATCAGGTACATCATGATCGAGGCGCCCACCGTGAACGGCGCGGGCTCGATGAATTCAACCAGCGGCGCAAACAGCGCGCCGGCCACGCCGGCATAGACCGCGCCGATGGCAAAGCTCAGCAGCGTGTAGGCCTGGATGTGGATGCCCAGGCTTTCAGCGCGGATCGGGTTGTCGCGCAGCGCCATGAAGGCCTTGCCCCAGGGTGAATGCAGCAGCTTCCACAGCACGGCGCCCATCACCAGCGCCACACCCAGCACGAAGTAGTAGTACGCCAGATTGCTGTTCAGTTCCAGGCCGAGCAAGCCCGGGCGCTGGATGTTGTTGATGCCGAAGGTGCCGCCGGTGAGCCACTCTTCATTGCGCATCACCAGCCACACCGCGGTGTTGAAACCCAGCGTGGCAAAGGCCAGGTAGATGGTCTGCACCCGCAGCGCCGGAAAGCCCAGCCCCAGGCCGATGACAAAGCAGCCCAGCATGGCCAGCGGCAGGCCTAACCAGAAGCTGAAGCCGGCTTTCATCATGATGGCCACGGTGTATGCACCGATGCCGAAGAAGGCGGCGTGCCCCAGCGACTTTTGACCGGCGTAGCCGATGGTGAGGTTCAGGCCCATGACGGCGATGACGAACACCAGCCAGTAGCTCAGCAGGTACAGGCCGTAGTTCTTCAGCAGCGGCGGCGCGGCCAGCAGCAACACGAGCAGCACACCGGCCCCGGCAAGGTGGATTTTTTTCATCGCCCTGCCCTCACACCTTGCGCTCGACCTTCTTGCCCAGCAGCCCCTGCGGCTTGAACAAGATGACCACCATGAACAGCACCAGGGCCACGGCATCTTTGTAGGCCGGCGAGATGTAGGCCGCGGCCAGGTTTTCAGCGACGCCGACGATGACCCCACCCAACAAGGCCCCGCGCGAATTGTTGAAGCCGCCGATGATGGCGGCGAAGAAGGCCTTGGTGCCCAGGCTTTCGCCCATGTCGAACTTGGCCAGGTAGGTGGGTGTGACCAGCACCGCCGCGGCGCAGGCCAGCACGGCATTGATGGCGAAGGTATAAAAAATCATGCGCGGCACGTTGATGCCCAGCACCGCCGCGCTTTCGGTGTTCTGCGCCACCGCTTGCATCGCACGGCCGGTGACGGTGCGCGCCAGGAATGCCTGCGTGGCCAGCACCAGGGCCAGAGCCAGCACCAGGGTGCCCACGTCGGCCAGCGTGACGTTGACACCGGCCACGGTGAACAGCTTGTCGGCAAACAGGCTCGGGAAGGGGTGCGCTTCGGCGCTGTAGCCGGCGCGCACGCCGTTGCGCGCCGCAATCGACACACCAATGGTGGCCACCACCACCGGCATCAGCCCAAACTTGAGCAACGGGTCGGCCACGCCGCGCTTGAACGCCCAGCCCAGCACCCCCACGGCGACCACACACGTCAGCAGGAATGACAGCCACAGCGGCGAGCCCATGGCGCCAAAGGCCAGCATCATGAACGCCGGCAGCATGACGAATTCGCCCTGCGCAAAGTTGATGGTGCCGCTGGCCTGCCACAGCAGGGTGAAGCCCAGCGCGGCCAGGGCATAGATGGCGCCCACGGCCATGCCGGACAGCAGCAGTTGCAGAAAGTCGGTCATGGTGGTGACGCAGGCCTGGCCGGTGGGGCAGATGAGGCGGGTCGGGCAGATGGAAAGTGGAACACAATTCCATATTGGAATGCAAGCCCGGGTCTACTGTGATGCCGCCGCCGCGCCGGTCGGGGCTTGCCCACAGCGGTCAGCGCAACACGCTTTCAGTCGTCACCTGCTCAATACATCCCTCTGGAGACACCCCATGAACACCCGCACCCTGCGCCATATGGCGCTGGCCTTGGCCCTGCTCGGCACCGCTGCTGCTGGCCAGGCGCAAGACGTGATCAGAATAGCCGGCATCTATGAGCTTTCAGGCGGTGGCGCCAGCCCCGGCACCTACTTCCGCGATGGCGTGGAGCTGGCGGTTAAGGAAATCAACGCCGTCGGCGGCATCCTGGGCAAGAAGATCGTCAGCACCGCGGCCGACACGCAAACCCAGCCCGGCGTGGCCAAGGGCCTGGCCGCCAAGGCGGTTGACGACGGCGTGTTCGCCGTTTTCGGCCCGGTGTATTCGGGCTCCATCATGGTGAGCATGGCCGAAACCAAGCGCGGTGAAATTCCGAACTGGACGGGTGGCGAAGCCGCCGCCATCACCCAGCAAGGCAACCAATACATCTTCCGCACCGCTTTCGGCCAGGCGCATTCCATGCCCAAGCTGGCCAAGTTCATCACCGCCAAGGTCAAGACCCTGACCGTGATCTACCAGAACAACGACTTCGGCAAGGGCGGGCGCGATGTGATGGTGAAGTTGCTCAACGGCAGCCCCACCAAGGTGGTGAGCGAGATCGCCACCGACCCCGGCCAGATTGACTTCTCGGCCGCCGTGCAGCGCGCCAAGCAAACCAATGCGGATGCCTTGTTCGTCTACCTCACCGAGGAAGAATCCGCCCGCGCCCTGCGCGAACTGCGCAAGCAGGGCTGGACCAAGCCGATCATCGGCGAGACCGTGTTGACCAGCCAAAAGGTGATCGAACTGGCTGGCGACGCGGCCAACGGCGCGGTGGCGCATGTGGGCCTGACGGTGGACGCGCCGATCCCCGAAATGCTCAAGTTCAAGGCCAAGTTCTATCAAGATTACAAGTCGATCAGCGATCACAACGGCGTGAAGGGCTACACCGGCGTGTATGTGCTTAAAGCGGCCATCGAAAAAGTCGGCAAGCTCGACCGCGTGGCGGTGGCGCAGGCCATGA
>JAYUQE010000514.1:0-2734 GCA_043756905.1 Burkholderiales bacterium
CGTTGCGCCTTGGCACCTCACTGGAAGACCGCCCCCGCTATACCCCCACCACCTGCTTCGAAACCTTCCCCTTCCCCGCCGGCCTGACGCCCGCCGACACCGCCCACCAGCGCACCGAAGCCCTGGCCAACGGCGCGTTGGTTCCTGCAGAGCTAACGCCAGAGATCAGGCGGCACGCCGCCGCCATCGCCAGCGCCGCCAAGCGCCTGACCGACTTGCGCGAGGCCTGGCTCAACCCACCCGAATGGAGCGAGCGCGTGCCCGAAATCGTGCCGTTGGGCCTGGCCGTTTCGCCCTACCCAGACCGCATCGTGGCCAAGCCTGGTTTCGAGAAGGAACTGGGCCAGCGCACGCTCACCAACCTGTACAACCAGCGCCCGGCCTGGTTGGCCCAGGCGCACGAGGCGCTCGACACCGCCGTGGCCACTGCCTACGGCTGGGCCGCTTATTCACCCGCGCTGGCCGACGATGAAGTGTTGCGGCGGCTGCTGGCGTTGAACCTGGCGCGCAGCAGCGCACAGCCCTGAATGCCGATAGTCGCGCCATGCCGGCCTTGCTTGAACCCACACTGGACGCCCATCGCGACGCCATTGCCGCGCTGTGCCGGGCTCATGGCGTGGCCATGCTGGAAGTATTCGGTTCGGCGGCGAGTGGCGGCTTCAACCCGGCCAGCAGCGACTACGACTTGATCGCCCGTTTCTTGCCCCGCGAGAACGAATCCCTGGCGCGGCGCTATGTGGCCTTCAGCGAAGCGCTGGAAGGTTTGCTTGGCCGGCCGGTTGACGTGTTGACCGAACAGGCGGTTCGCAACCCCTACCTGCGCCGCGCCATCGATGCGTCACGCCAGCCTCTTTATGTCGGAATGTCTGCCCAAGCACCTGCATGACGCGCTGGCTGCGGCTCGCCTGGCCTCGCGGGAAGCATGAGCCGGAACGGCTATAGCACGCTTGTGCTACATTCCCCCTCGCAACGGAGGCGCCATGTCCACAACCACGATCCGCGTGCCGGTTGAGTTGAAGGCACGCATCGAAAGCCTGGCCGCGGCAAGCGGCAAATCGACTCACGCATTCATGCTCGACGCGCTGTCGCAGGCGGCCGACGCGCTGGAACGGCAGCAGGCATTTCAGGCTGAAGCCGCAAAGCGCTGGGCGAAGTATCAGCGTAGCGGCGAATACATCACGCTGGAAGACCTTCGTAACTATGCGCAGGGTTTGGTTGCGGGCAAGAAGCCGGCGAAGCCGAAGCCACGCGCGCAACTTGTGCCGGCGCGAACGGCGCGAACGGCCCGACGCGCGTGACGCAACTGAAGCTGCGGCCTGAGCTGGAGCTGGACATTGCGCGCATCGTCGCGCACCTGCACAGGTATCAGATTGCTGACGTGCAAGCACGCATTGATCAAATCATCGATGCGCTGGACATCCTGCTTCACCACCCGCAGATCGGTCGGCCGGCGCCGCAGGGGCAGCGCGAGCTGGTGATCGGGCGCGACGCGCGGGGCTATGTGGCGCTTTACCGCTTCGATGAAATTGAAGACACCGTGGTCGTGCTCGCGCTGCGGTCGCAGAAGGAAGCGGGGTTTGTGGACCGCTGAAAACGAAGATGGGCGACTCCCGTCGCCCATCAACTCAGCGGCCTGCCTTATCGGTACTTTGGTGTCGGCCCGGGGCTCGCGCCCCTTAACTTCGCTGCGCGAAGTTAGCCTGCGCCGAAGAGCCGACAAGCTCGCTGCGCTCGGGGCCTTACAGGCCCGCAGCCGCACGGAGTGAGCCTACCTTGTCAGTCCTCTCCCAGCTGAACTCCGGCTCCTCGCGCCCGAAGTGCCCATACGCCGCCGTCTTCTCGTAGATGGGCCGCAGCAGGTCGAGCATCTGGATGATGCCCTTGGGGCGCAGGTCGAAGATGTCGCCCTTGGCCACGATGGCGCTGAGTTTCTCGTCAGAAACAACGCCCGTGCCTTCGGTGTAGACCGTGATGTTCATCGGCCTGGCCACACCGATGGCATACGCCACCTGCACCTGGCATTGGCGCGCCAGGCCGGCCGCGACGATGTTCTTGGCCACATAACGGGCGGCATAAGCGGCGCTGCGATCCACCTTGCTTGGGTCCTTGCCGCTGAAGGCGCCGCCGCCATGCGGGCAGGCGCCGCCATAGGTGTCGACGATTATTTTTCGGCCGGTCAAGCCACAGTCACCTTGCGGGCCGCCAATGACAAAACGGCCGGTCGGGTTGATCAAGTATTTCGTATCGTTAGTGAGCCATTCCTTGGGCAGCACCGGCTTGATCAACTCTTCGCGCACCGCCTCGTAGAAGGCATCGGTCATCTTGTGGCCCAGGCTGTACTCGGGCGCATGCTGGCTGCTCAGCACCACGGTGTCGATGCTGTGCGGCTTGCCGTCCACGTAGCGCATGGTCACCTGGCTCTTCGCATCGGGCCGCAGAAAGGGCATGCGGCCGTCTTTGCGCAACTGGGCCTGGCGCTCCATCAGGCGGTGGGCGTAGTAGATGGGTGCGGGCATTAGCTCGGGCGTTTCGTCGCAGGCATAGCCGAACATCAGGCCCTGGTCGCCGGCACCGATGTTCAGGTGGTCGTCGCTGGCATGGTCAACGCCCTGGGCGATGTCGTTGCTTTGCTTGTCGTAGGCCACCAGCACGGCGCAGCCTTTGTAGTCGATGCCGTATTCGGTGTTGTCGTAGCCGATGCGCTTGATGGTGTCGCGCGCCACCTGGATGTAGT
>JAYUQE010000515.1:0-7242 GCA_043756905.1 Burkholderiales bacterium
CAAAATCTGGCCAGGTTTTAGTTGCGGTTGCATGGTTTGATCTCCTTGGCTGCCTGCGCCGCATGCACTACAGGTCAGAGCGAGCGCGGTGATGACAGCTTTACAAAAATGACCTGCTGGGCGCGTGTTCTCTCTCATCTCTGCATCCCCTTCACGTGAGCTGTCGCGCGCTTTGAAAAAGTAGCAAGTTCATTGGGTGCCTCCTTGTGCCGCTTGCGGCACTGCCGCCCCCAACCCCACCGCATTCCCCCTCACCAACTCCCCAATCCTCTCGTCATCAAACCCCGCGTTGCACCAGCCCACTACGCGATTGGCCATATGGGCTAGACCGTGGCGCTGTGGGCCAACAGCTTGGCCTTCGAGCAACTGGACGGTGTGCCCGGCTGCGGCCAGCTTCTCGGCGAAGGCCTTCTGAAAGCGAAACGCGGTATTCGTGTCCTGTGGGTCGCCAACAAGAAAGATGCGCCTCGTGGTGGAAGCTGCGACCTTGGCGACGTGATCTGTCACGTTGTACGGCCCGCACACGCCGTGGCTGTCGCAGCCATTCCAACTGGTGCTGCGGTTGGCGGCTTGCTCTCTGGCGCGGCCCAGGGCGTCGAAAGGGCCGCTGCTGGCTGCCGCGCAGGCGACGTCTGTGCGGCCCAGGGTGAGCAGGGCGCCTACCACCGCGGCGCCGCCTGATTGGCCTGCCAAGTGAACATGCTCAATGCCGTGGCGCGCCTTGATGGCGCTGACGGCGGCATTCATGGCCAGGTATTCTTCAGGCAAACGCCGCATGTCGTGGCGGCCAGACGAGCCGTAGGTGCCAGGCCGCGCAACGACGATGTAAGGCACGCGGTTAACGTTTGAGAGGCTCTGCGCCATCTTCAACATGGCGCTGGCCTTGTTGTTGGCGTAGCTGCCGGGGATGATGAATCGGCCATCCAGGTTGTCGCCGTTGAAGAAGAACGCCGCGGTCTTGGCGCCTTGCACATTGCTGCTGGGAAAGTAGCGGATACAGGCGTCGCCGCCCGCGTATTCCACCCACACAGCGTGGCTGGTGGCGTCGCATTCGGCGCGGTTGCTGCGTTTGCCGCGCTGCAATTCGCTTTCAGAGAAGGTTTCGTCTGGCGCCTCCTCGGCCATGGCTTGCGCGGTAGCTTGCGCATGGGCCCATGGCCAGGGTGAAGCCATCAATAGTGGCGCTACCCAAGGCAGCAGCAGGCGGGCCAGGTGGTGAAAGTGATGCAAGGTGCGCATGGCTTAGCTGGCCTTTGCTGCTGGCGTTGTGGGGTTGGTGGTGGCAATGGCCGCCGCGGTGGCAATCTGGGCTATCTGAGCAATCGCCCGCCCCATCGCCTCAATCTCAGCAAACGTGTTCAACGTGGCGATGCGCGCCAACGCCGCATCTTTCACCTGCTCGGTGTGCAGCAGCGTTTGCGCCACGTCTGCCATCTCGTGTACCACGTCGCGCGCCGCGTCCACCAGCGCTTGCCCGCGGGCGGCGGCGTGGCTGATGAGCGGGCTGCCGTCCAGGCCCGGGGGCAGGGCGCCGCCGGCCTTGAGCACGGCTTCGGCGATACGGCCCTTGTGGCGCAGCACCACGTCATCCAGCAGGTAGTCGCTCACCTGGGTGCGGCGCAGCTCGTTGATCTTCAGGCGCAGTTGCACGCGCAGTCGCAGTTGCTCTTGTGCCAGTTCAGTGGCGCTGGGCGGCTTGGTCTGGGCCTGCGGCGTAGTGTGCTCGGGCTGGATGGCTGCTTGCGCGCCGGTTTGCGGTGCCAGGTCTTCCATCAACCTGGTGCGAATGTGCATCAGCGCTTCTTGCGTGCGCGCCTGCTCGATGGCCACGGCCAGTTGCTCGCGTTGCAGTTCGGTGTGCAGCAGCAATTGTTCGGTGTGGTCGTGCGCTGCCAACACAAGCTGGGCCATGTTCGCCAAGGTGATGTTGCGGGCGGCGGCGGCGTTGGGCAGCAGCGCCAACGCGCCGGCGTTCGCATGACCCGCATCACCCACATCACCCGCATCACCCGCCAGCACCCGCTGCGCTTCAGCCAGCTTGCGCGCGCGCAGGTGTTCGCCCATCAGGTTGCTGGGCGCCACGCTGTGGCGCAGTGCGTCAACCTTCTCGCGCAGCAGTTTGCGCAGGGCCTCTTTGTTGTGGTCCAGCAGTGCCTTGACGGGGTTGGCTGGCTGCGCCTGGCGCGCATCAATGAAGGCCATGCCGCGAAAGCGCCAGCCCCAGCAGTTGCGCAGCGTCATGCCTTGGGGCAACTCGCCCACATAGGGGCTCAGGTAGCACCAGTCGGCATCGGCCGGCATGGTGAATTCGGGGTCGTCAGTGAAGTAGACCAGGCGGTCTGAACGGTATTGCGTGACGAGCAGCCAATGCGAGCTCACTGCGCATTCATTGCTTGGCGTATCGGCTTGCTCGGCAACCTGTGCCACCAAGGGTTCAATGGGTGCATTCATGGCTTGGCATCAAAACTTGGTTGATAGAAAGGGTGGATGTCATAGGCCTGCAAGCCCGCGTTGTTACTGGCCACCACCAGGCTGCCTTCATCCACCGCCGGGGGTTGGTGGTAGCGGCCAGGCACGCCGTCTTCCCAAAGCTTCACCTCACCTTGCGGGTTCACCACGGCCAGGTGGCCTTGTTCAGACAGCACCACCAGGTTGCCGCCATAAGGCACCGGGCACCAGCAGCCCGGGCTGCGCAGCCGGCACAGCCAGCGCAGCGCACCGCTGCGGGCATCAAAGGCCAGCAGGTGCCAGGTGCCGTCAAGCACCAGCACCACATCGCCCATGCCGGTGATGAACTGGTGCATCAAGCCCTTGCCGCAGCGCTGTTCCCAAACTTGCGCACCCGTTTGCACATCAAAGGCATGCAGACGCCCGCGCTCGGTGGCCACGTAAACCATGCCGTTGCGAACGTAGGGGCGGCCACGCACCAGGCCGCTGACTTGCGCCACCCAGCGCACCTGGCCGGTGCCGGCGTTCAGCGCGCTGAGCGTGTAGTCATTGCACGGTGCCAACACGGTGTGGTTGGCGGCGCAATAGGCCGTGCTGCCCGGCGGCCACCAGCCCAGCCGGTGCTTCCAGATCAACTGGCCGCTGGCCAGGTGCAGGGCCTGCACATGGCCCGTGGGTTGGCCTTCATTCCACTGCTCGGTGTTGATGAAAACGCGGCCACTTTCTGCATCAACGCTCGGCGTGGCGTGGATGCTTGAATCAATGCGGCGGCGCCAAAGAATGCGGCCGTCCGCCGCGGCCACGCGGGTGAGCGTGCCGTCGTAGCAGCCATAGACCAGGCTGTTGTCTACGTGCTGAAGCAACTGCACCACGCCCTTGCGCGGCGCCTGCACGCTGGGCACGCTCCATAGCGGCTCACCGGTTTGCAGGTCGTGTTTCCACAGGGTGCTGTGGTCATCTGCCACGAACACGGCGCCGCCCGCAATCACCGGGCTGCATTTGCGCGGGTAGCCGCGCTGGGTGTTCAACTCAAAACGCCACCAGCGCGCGGGTTGCTTGATGAAGTCTGGCGCGGCGCCTTTCATCAGTGGTGGGCGGGCATCAAAGCAATCGCGCCGCAAGCCCATGTCGTGCCGCGCGTACAGGGCCAGCACCGGGAAGCCTTCAACCGCCCATTGGCGCGAAACGAGTGGGTCCCACATGTCGTAGAACAGTGCGGCGCCAGTCAACTCAAGCGTTATGTTCTCAGCCTTCAAGGCTTGGCGCACCAGCTTGAGTGCGCTGCCGTGGCGCATGAAGTCGTCTACAAACACGCCGCGTTTGCCCGCTGCGGCCAAGTGGTTGCCTTCCACCCAGCGCTTTTGGTTGTGGCCCTTGCGCTTGTCTCGCACCATCAACACTTGCATGGGCACGCCTTCGTCAGCGGCGGCCAGGGCGGTGCTGAACAGCAGCGGCGCGGCGCCAAAGCCCGGGCCCACCAGCACTTGGGGCTGCATGGGCTTGATGAGCTGCCACATCAGCCGCCCGGCAGTGCGTGCGTTGGCGGCGTCGGTGAGCAGCACGCGAAAGTCGTAGGTCAGGCTGCCGTTCAGGCGTATGGCTTGCGTGGAGATGAGGCGGCGCAGCGCTTCCCATTCGCTGCTGGCGCGCAGGGCGGGCGGCAGGCCGGGCGGGCGGGTGCCGTGTTGCTGCACCAGGGTGCTTGTGCTGGCATGCAGCACTTGCTCGTTGGTGAGCAAATCGCAATGAACATCCAGTCCAGTGTTCATGTTGACATCTCAGTTTTCCATAGTTCTAGCCGCCGCCCACGACACATGAAACAGCTCGGCCCAAGCGAACGCCGCGGAGCCGGCTATGCCGGGCCGCTGGCGTTGCCCCCTTGAGGGGGCTGAGCCCGGACGAGAAACAGTCCCTGCGAACTGTTTCTCGCCTGCGAAGGCCTTACGGCCTGCATGCCGGAAGGCGCGCGAAGCGCGTAGGGGGTGTTTCATTTCAGCGCTCGCGCAGACTTTCGTTCATACGCTGTTGAATAGGGCTCAAGATGAAGTCCATCACACTGCGCCGGCCGGTCTTGATCTCTGCGCTCAGGCTCATGCCGGGGGCCAGGCGAATGAGCTTGCCGTCGATGTTGATGTGCGTGCGCTCCAACTTCAAGGTGGCAGGGAAGCTGGCCGTGTTGGCCGCGTTCGGGCCACCGGTTCCATTGGTAGCGGGCCGCTCGTGTACCACCGCATCGGCCGTCACCCAGCTCACGCTGGCGGGCAAGGTGCCATAGCGGGTGAAGTTGAAGGTTTCCAACTTCACCTCGGCGGCCTGGCCGGCCTGTACGAAGCCAATGTCTTTGTTCTCGATCACCACTTCAGCCGTGACCGCAGCGCCTTCGGGCACGATGACCATCAACTGCTGCGCCGACGTCACCACGCCGCCGGTAGTGTGAATGGCAAGCTGCTGCACCGTGCCGGCCACGGGCGCCGTGAGCTGGGTGAGCCGTTCGCGCTGCCGCGTTTTGCTGCCCTCTTGCACCAGTTGCGCGCGCTTGGTGCTGGCGTGGGCATGGCGCTCGCCCAGGGTTCTTTGCGTCTCGGCCAGGTACGCGGCCTTGGTGTGGCGGCTCTCTGCCAGGCCGGCGCGGGCTTCAACGATGCGCGCTTGCTGCGTGGCCAGGTCGCGTTCAAGTTCGATGCGTTCGCGGCTGCGGTCCTGGCCGGAATGGCCGCTCACGAAGCCTTCATCGGTGAGCGCCTTGAAGTCGCCCTCGCGTTGGCGTGCCAGCGGCAGCGTGGTGTGCAGCTTGTTCAGCAGCTCGCTGGCGGTGGCCAGCTCGGCTTCACGACGGGCCACTTCGGCATCAAGCTTGGTGCTCTTCGCGCTGATGTCGGCCCATTCGCTGGCCAGCATCGCCTTGGTTTGCGGCAGCGCTTTGGCGGGCAATTGCGGCGGGCGCTGGCTGCCCATCGCCGCCAACAAAGCGGCGCTGCGTGCGGCCTCGCTGCTGGCGTGAAGCAGTTGTTCGTTCACGCTGCGCGAATCAGCGTTGGCGCCGGTGGCATCCAGTTCCACCAGCACCTGGCCCAGGCGAACCTGGTCGCCGTCTTTCACGCGAATGGCGGTGATGACGCCGGCTTCCAGCGGCTGGATGAGTTTGGTGCGGTCACTCACCACCACGCGGCCCTGCGCCACGGCCACGATGTCTACTTGCCCGAACCAGGCCCAGCCCAGTGCCAGCGCAAGCAGCGCCATGATGGCCCACATGGCACGGCGCGGGGCGGGGTGAACGGGCGTTTCTTGCAGGCTCAATGCGGCGGGCAGGAAGGCGGCTTCATCAGCCAGGCGGCTTGGGCCCGCCAACTCGTGGCGCGCGGCCCAGGCGGCGGCGAAGACGGCCCGGTAGCGGGAGAGTAGGGCTGCTGTTGGTTGGCGCGTGTCCATGGTTATGCCTTGGCCCCGCCACGGTCCGGCTCTTGTGCAGCAGATTGCAGCTGCCACAAGTGGGCATACACACCGTCAAGTTGAAGCAGCGCATCGTGGCTGCCAGATTCGACAACCCGCCCGCGATCCATCGCCACGATGCGGTGCGCCTGCCGCACGGCAGACAAGCGGTGCGCAATGACGATGACCGTGCGGCCCTGGCAAATCGCGCCCATGTTGGCCTGCAGGGCGGCTTCGCTTTCATAGTCCAGCGCGCTGGTGGCTTCATCAAGAATCAGGATGCGCGGGTTGGTGAACAACGCCCGCGCAATGGCGATGCGCTGGCGCTGCCCGCCTGAAAGCCCGGTGCCTTGCTCTCCCACCATGGTGTCGTAGCCCTGCGGCAGCTCGCTGATAAATTCATGTGCACCGGCCAGGCGGGCGATGTGCATCACTGCCTCAAGAGGCGCGGCGGGGTCGGCAATGGCGATGTTTTCGCGCACGCTGCGGTTGAACAGGAAGTTCTCTTGCAGCACCACACCCACCTGGCGGCGCAGTTGGGCGGCATCGACCAGGCCGATGTCAATGCCATCCACCAGCACGCGGCCCTGCTCGGGGCTGTACAGGCGTTGGATCAACTTCGTGAGGGTGCTCTTGCCGCTGCCGCTGCGGCCCACGATGCCGATCATTTCGCCGGCTTGAATCTCCAGGCTCACGCTGTGCAGCACAGGCGGTGCGTCAGGGCGATAGCGAAATGTGACGCCATCGAAAGCAATGCGGCCTTGCAGGGGCGGCAGTTGCGCGGCGGCGCTGGGGGCCACCTCGGTGCGGGTGTTCAGGATGTCGCCCAGGCGGCGCATCGAGATGCCGGTTTGCTGAAAGTCGCTCCACATCTGCGCCATGCGCATGATGGGTTGCGACACCCGGTTGGCAAACATGGTGAAGGCGACAAACATGCCCACGGTGAGCTGGTTGTCCATCACTTCATGCGCGCCGAACCATAGCACTGCGGCAGATACCAGCTTGCCAATGAGGTTCACGCCTTCATGCGCTGCACTGGCCAGGCTTTGCGTGCGAAAGCTGGCCGACACATAGGCCGCAAGCTGCTGGTCCCAGCGCCGCGCAAAGGCCGGCTCCAAGGCGCTGGCCTTGACGGTTTGCACGCCGGTGATGCTTTCCACCAGCAAGGCCTGGTTCTCGGCGCCGCGGGCAAATTTTTCATCCAGCCGTGCGCGCAACACCGGCACCACGAGCAGGCTGAGCGCGGCATAAAGCGGCAAGCTGATCAGCACAATCAAAGTGAGCTTGGTGCTGTACAGGAACATCACGGCAATGAACAGCACCGAGAACAACACGTCGAGCACCAAGGTGAGCGCATTGCCAGTG
>JAYUQE010000516.1:0-7242 GCA_043756905.1 Burkholderiales bacterium
GCGCCGCCGATCACCGCGCCGGCGTCTTTGAGCGTGACCGCGTAGTGGTCGTAGCCCACCGCGGCTCGAAACCGCGCCCAGGCCGAAGACTGCATGAAGCCGGTGGCCGGCGTGGCTTCAAGGAACCGATCCCAGGCGAGCCAGTTGTCGGGCTTGTCGGGCGTGGCGGGCGTGGCGGGCAGCGGTGGCATCAGTTCAGGTTTGCGCCCGCGCACGACTCACGCCGTGGCTGGCGCTGGATGCTCGCGCGCAATCCCGGCGAAGACAAGATTCGCGTCGCTTGAGCAGGGCAAGGTTCAGTCTGAATTGTTCTGCGCCCCAGGCGGTGCTTGGCCAGGGGTGTGGGCATCATCGCGCCTCAGCGCTGCCCGGTCAGTGCGGCGCTGGCCGGCACTCTTGCCGCGTTGCGGCGCCGCCGGTTCGGCTTGTTCGGGCAGTTCCAGCGGATTGGCCCGGCACAGCTCGGCCCAGTGGGCATTTGGGAAGCTCATGAACGCCAGCAGGTCGGGCCGGGTGGCGTCCATCAGCGCCGCGACCTTGGGAAACTTGGCGCTCAAGTGCCCAATCACCCAGTCCCACTGCGCCAGCGTGCGCACCGGCGAGGCTTGTGCGAACACGGTGCCGATGATGCGCGACACCGCGGGCCGCTGCGCCTTGTCGACCAGCGCCAGGGCGTCGCGCATGAAGTCCACCCGGCAGCATTGCCAGCGCGCCTTTAACGCCCTGGCCGCCGCACCTTTGATGGCTGCGTGCCGGTCGCTGATCACCAGTTGCACGCCTTGCAGGCCCCGCCCTACCAGGCCTTGCAGAAACTCGGTTACCACCGGCTCGGAGGTGGACGCCCCGACCTTCAGGCCCAGCACTTCGCGCCGGCCTTCGCTGTTGGCGCCCGCCGCCACCAGCACGCGCAGGTGCACCGTGTTGTCGCCATCAGGCACCTTGGCGCGCAGTGTGTTGATCCAGAGGTAAGGCCACTCACCAACGATCGGCCGATTCAGGAATGCGGCCACGCGCACGTCGACCTCGCTGCACAGTTGCGAGACCTGGCTCTTGGGCACACAGCTCATGCGCAGCGCCTTGGCCAGGTCATCCGCTGAGCGGGCCGAGATTTTCTGCACACAGGCTTCCTGGACCACGGCGATCAGCGCCTTTTCAGCGGTGCGTCGGCGATCCAGAAATTCCGGGTAGTAGCTGCCCTGGCGCAACTTGGGGATCTTCAACTCCACGCCGCCCGCACGGGTGTCCCAGGTGTGGTCGCGATAGCCATTGCGGCTGTTCTGGCGCTTGGCTGACTTCTCGTCGTAGCTGGCCCCGCAGCGGCCCTGCACGTCGACCTCGATCAGGCGTTGGGCGAGGTACTGCACCATCTGGCGCAATACATCGGTCTGCGCGGTTGCAGCGATGGGCTCGGCCTCGGCCAATGTGCTGGCATTCATGTTGACTTCCTTCCGCCACCGGCCAGCCCGCTGCACCGCCCCATCGGGGCCGCCGCTGACCGCACGATGACTGCAAAAAAATTGCTGCCACGGTGCTCCCACTTACCGCACTCCAGTGTCTCGCGTTGTGCCACATCGCACAGACAGGACTTACACCATATTCGGGAAAGCACGGGGCGAAAAACTTACACCACTGTATGCCACGACATGTAGACTGCTTCTGCGATTCGACGTCATCTGAAGGTTCTTCACCGGTGTTCGGAACCTGACAGGCCGTTGCAACGGACGGCGACTCGCACTTCCATCACTTGAGTCCCAAAACTGGAGATGATTATGCGTGTTCTGACACTTGAAGAAATGCTGCTCACGGCTGGCGGCGGCAGGAAATCCGGCTGCGGCAACGGCGGCGGCCACGGCGGCGGCAAGGGCAGCGGCAAGGGCAAGGGCAAGGGCAGCGGCAAGGGCAGCGGCAAAGGCAAGGGCAGCGGCAAGGGCAGCGGCAAAGGCAAGGGCGGCGGCAGCAAGTAAAGAGCCCAGCCAGCGTTCGAAACCAGCGTTCGAAACACTTGACGGGCGCATTACCGTCCGTTACCCAAAGGCCCGGTCACGGGCCTTTGGCGTTTGTGGCGCAGCCAGCACGCAGCGCCAGCCCAAAGCCGCCGACGCGGCTTTGGGCTAATCACTCACAGCAACGCCGAACGGTCAAGCTGGCCGTATCGGCTTTCCTCACGCCACCACGACACCAGTGCACGCAGGTCTTCGGGCATGCGCTCGTACGCGGCGTCGGTGATGCGCAGCGGTGGCTGCTTGGAATAGTTCTTGAAGTCGCGGAACCATGGCCGGTTGAAGATCAGCGTCAGGATCGGGCGCACCGTGTCGGAACGATTGCCCAGGCCGCGGTGCGCGCAGCGGTAGTCGGTCAGCAGGCAAGAGCCCAGCGGCACCACCGGGTCTTGTGAGCCAGCATCCTCGGCCTGCTCGGTGGGCAGCAGATGGGTGCCCTTGTACAAGCGTGTCGTGCCGGTGAATTCGTTCAGCGGCACCAAAGGAATGATGATCTGGGTGGCAAAGCATGGCAGCCCGAAGTGCCACTGCGTTTCAGGGAACAGCGCGGGGTGGTCCTTGTGCAGGCGTTGATCCCGGCTGCCGGGCAGTGATATCACGGCGGTGTAGGCGCCCAGCACGCAGTCGTTGCCGAGGATCTTGCGGATGATCGGCAACACCATCGGCGCGCCCAACAGCCCTGGGTCGCCAAAGGTCTCATCAATTTCGACGGTGAGCATGTAGCGCTTGTCGCCCAGGCGCAGCGCGTCAGGATGGTTGCCTTCCCGGAAGTAGGGCAGGTAGCGCTCGAAAAAGATCTGCTGGATGCGCTCAATGGCTTCGGGGGCGAAGGCGTTGTCGACTTGCAACGTGCCGTGGGTCTGGAACAGCGAGGCGCCCAGCGCCAGCAGCTCAGGCGCGACCTTGGCGCTGGCCCGGTCGGCATCGGTGTAGCGCAGCACGGGCATGCGATCAGGCTGCTGGGCGGTGCTGCACATGTGCTTGATGGATCGTGCCCGCACCAAGCTGGCCTGCGCTGCAACCAGGCCCGGCTCCAATGCCAAGGCGCGCTGCAAATGATCGGTGCTGCGCGCCAAATGCAGACCTTCCATCAGCACCGCCCCCAGCCCGGCATGCAATGTGGCGCTGTCAGGTTGCAGTTCGAGCGCACGTTCATACATCTCGGTGGCCGACTCCAGGTCGCCGCGCTTGTGCAGCACGCTTGCCAGGCGCTGCACCACCGCCGCGTCATTCGGGTGGCGCGCAGCGTCGTCCATCAGCAGATGCTGGGCCCGCCGGTACTCATGGTGGGTCTCATAGTCGGCCGCCAGTTCGCGCGTGAGGCTGGCCTGGCGCACCGTCAGCAGGTCGCAAACGTCGAGCAGGCTTTCAAGCCGTGCCAGCAGCGTGCTGCGCACACCGGTGCGACCGCCATCGCCCGGAAAGCGGGCGAAGTTGAGAATGAACTGGATCATCCCGGCGCACATCGCCGCGGGCAACAGGCGGCGCAGGGTGTCTACGTCCGCGTAACCGCCCTGCGCCAGCACGTTGATGTAGCCATGCAACATCTGGCCGTTCGGGCTGCCCGCCGCGGCCTGCGCGGCGGCACTGCCCGACAACAGGATGGTCGGGATGGTGCAGCCGCTGAACAGGCCATGCAGCGACATGCCGGCAGGCCCGACCATGGCGTCGTCCCAGTCGAGCAACACACAGGTGCCGTCAGCCAACATCGCCGCGTTGGGCGGACGCAGGTCACCGTGTTCAAGCACCAGCGGCAGCGCGGCGGCCTGGGCCAGATACGGCTGCAACAGCGACTGGCGCCGCTGCAAGGCGCGCGCAAAGCGCTGCGCTTGCTCGGCGCCGATGAAGTAATCGGCGTGCACACCGTTGCCAGCCTGCGCCACGCCGGCCGCACCGGGCTGCAAGAACGTCAGCAACTGCCCCAGCAGACCGGCCAGGTCAGGCCGCGGCAGGCCGGCCAACAGGTCGGGTGCTGCGGCGGCCTGCAACTGCATGCCGGCGAAGGTCTGCGCCAGTTGACGCAGGTCTTCGCTGGTTGATTCGTAGGACAAGGTGGCGCCGTCATGGCTGGCCGAGAGCAACCAACCCTGTTGCGTGTCGAACGCCAACACCTGTGGAATGCGCGGCGCGAAATGCTTGGCCAGTGCCGCGACGGCCGGCAGCACCGCGCGTTGATGTGGCGGCACGATTTTCAGGTAGGCCGCCCCGTGCGCGCCGGCCAGCCGGTGCGTGCGGGCCCAGGGGGCGTCGGTGACCAGGGCGCTGTGCTCGAAGGGAAACTGTGCATGTGCCCAGCGCTGCGCGTCGGCGTCAATGCTCTGAACGGAGGCCTCATGGATGTTCATGTTGACGACCTTGCAATGAGAGGTGGATGGATGCCTGGCATGCTGCCACGAATGCGGCCGGAAGCCCACACCGACTTGGCTAGTCAACGCAATCTGCCTGACCGTGCTGGCGCCGATTCACAACGCCATTCACCACGCCACTCCTAACTCCAATCACAACGCCAGTTGGCGACTGTCGGCGCTCACGCGCAGCCGCAGCTCACGGCGCAGGCGCGGCACGGGCATCTTGCAAGACAACAATGGGTCGTCGAAGTCGCGCAACATTGGTGGCCTCGGCGCTTCGAAGTACAGGTCGCTGTTGTCGACGATTTCATCGGTGGCGGCCAGGCGCACCTCCTCGAAGCTGGCGCAGGCTTGAATCACGCAGGGCACGTGGCTGACACCCTGGGCCCGCAGCGAGTAGGCGCGGTGGTGGCCGTTGTTGAGCACCAGGCGCCCGTTGTAGCGCACCACGTTCATCAGGTTGGTGCTGTAGCCCACGCACAGCGCAACCACCTTTTGCACATGGCCGCGCATCGTCAAGCCGCTGATCTGTGCCGCGTCCAACACCTTGGCGCCGAGGTAACGCATGTCGTGCGCGTCGGCGATGAAGCTGAACAGATCATCATCGTGGCCGGCCAGTTTGACGCTGGCTTGGGTCGCTGCCAGCGGCAGGCAAATCTGTGCCAACCGGCCGGGGGAAGGGCGCTGAGCTGTGCCCACGCTGTGCACGGTGGCCTGCGTGAGGGTGTACTGCGACACCACCAGCCGGTCCAGTTCAACCATGCCGAAGGCCACCGGCACGTCGTTGAAGGTTGCGCGAAATGCGGGCAGCGCCAGCAGCTTGGCAACGTGCGCAGCGGCGGCGGCCGGCAGTGGTTTGATCTGCGGCTGGTCGGCGGCGCCGGCTTGCTCCAGGGCCAGTTGCCCGTAACGGGCCGCCGCGCCACGCCAGAACTGCGTGGTCGCGGCGACATCCAGCGCGGCGTTGCTGTCGGGGAACTGCTTGAACCACTCAAGGTGACTGGCCAGATGCCGCGGCCCCATCAGGCACAACTCGACCAGCCCGGGGTCCGTGGCCGGTGGCGCGCGGTGGGCGGGGGCGGGTGGGCGTGGGCTGGACATGTCGGATCGGCCCGGGTGGGCTGCTGCGAAGCGGGCCGGCATGATGACCGATTGCGTGCAGCGGCAGGTTGATATCGAACGTTGTAACAGCCGCCTAGCCGCAACTCGATGTGCCGGCTTTTCTGGGCATACTTGCGGGCGCTTTGGCACTCGGGGGGTGCTACTGTTCACCGGTGCGCATGGGCTGGGCATTGATATATACAAGCGTGGCTGCTGAGCGGGCTGATGCCCGCCGGCATGGCTCCAGGCTGGAGTCCAGCCACGGGCTCAACGCCTTCTTCAGTGGCCGTGGCAACGCGGCCTCGATGGGTAGGACACTGGCAATGCAATCCAATCCGTGGTCTGGCCGGCCAGGCTGCTGGCCCTGTGTGCGCATGTTCGATGGCGTGCGCGCTTTTCAGACATGGCAATGAATCAAGACAGTCCGCTGTTTCGGCAAGAGGTGCTCGACGCCAAGCGGCCGCAGTTCTATGGCGCCATCGTGCTCACGCCCGATGCATCGTCGCGCTGGGTTGCGCTGATTGCGCTGAGCGTGGTGGTCGCCTTGGGCGCGTTGATCGCGCTGGGCAGCTACACCCGACGCTCCACCGTGGTGGGGCAATTGCACCCCAACCAGGGCCTGATCCGGGTCACGGCCAGCCAAGCCGGCGTGGTCGTCGAGCAGCATGCGCGCGACGGCCAGGAGGTCAAGCGCGGTGATGTGCTGTTCGTGTTGTCGGGCGACCGCATGGGGCCCGACACCCAGGGTTACCAGCGCGGCATTGCAGCCCAGATCGAAGCGCGGCGCCGTTCACTCGAACAAGACCTGAACCGGGTTGGGGCCAGCGAGGCCCAGGAGGCCGAGCAATTGCGCCGCCGTGCCGCCTCGCTGCGCGCCGAGCTCGAACCGGTGTCGCGCCAGGCTCAACAACTGAGCCTGCGCATTGGCGGTGCTGAAGACGCCGTGCGCCGCTACGAAGGCTTGTACAAGCAAGGCTACGTGTCGCGCGACGAACTGTTGGCCAAGGAGTCGGAGTTGACCGAACTGCGCACGCGGCTGCAGGGCGGCCGGCGCGATGTGATGGTGCTGGAGCGCGACCTGTCCGCAACCCAGCGCGACCTCGACACCCTGCGTGCGCGCTTTGCCGACCAGCGCTCCGAGCGTGAGCGCTCGATCCTGCTGGCGCGCCAGGAGTTCACCGAGATCGAGGCGCGCCGCCGCGTGGTGGTCACCGCACCGGCCGACGGCAAGGTGACGCTGATGCAAGGCGAGGTGGGCCAGAGCATCGAGCCCAGCCGGTCTCTGGTGCACCTGATTCCGTCGACCACCAAACTCGAAGCGCGCCTGTACGCGCCCAGCCGGGCCACGGGTTTCGTGCAGCCCGGCGCCACCGTGCTATTGCGCTATGACGCCTTCCCTTATCAAAAATTCGGCCAGCACGTCGGCAAGGTGGTGTCGATCTCCACGGCAGGCGTTGGCGCGGCCGAGATACAAGGGTTTTCGCAGCGCCCGGAGCTGGCCGGCGAACCCTTGTTCACGATCACCGTCAGCTTGCCCGCGCAGACGATCAATGGTGCCGACCGTGCGCTGCCCTTGCAGGCCGGCATGCGCGTGGAGGCCGACATGCTGCACGAGACCCGGCGCCTGTATGAATGGATCCTGGAACCCCTGTTCGCTGCGCGCGCGCGCATGAACCAAGGTTGACAGGCAGCATGATGGCCTTGCTTGATCGCATCCAAACTGGCTGGCGTTCGGCCATGCCGGTGGTGTTGCAGACCGAAGCCTCGGAGTGCGGCCTGGCTTGCCTGGTGAT
>JAYUQE010000517.1:0-7238 GCA_043756905.1 Burkholderiales bacterium
GGGAACGACATGCCACGCAAGACCCTCACCACGCGCCAGCACAAGCGCCTGAGCATCGAACTGCCGCCCGAGTTCATCGCGCTGTGCAGCCGAGACAACGTGCCGCCGGAAGTGGTGCTGCGCGGCTTCATCGCTGACTTGTGCGAACTCACGAGCTGGGTCAACAACCCGCGCGCCGATGGCTACAGCAACAACGGCAGCGATGAACGCCGCTACGCGATGGAGTATTACGAACGAGTCGGCTACCCGTGGCTGTTCAAGCCGCAGCGTTGATGGTCAGTGCTGGCGGCTGTGCCGCCAGCACCGGCACCGCCGGTGCTGTGGCTCTGTGCGCTGCCGGATACTTGCTGCCGCTCGCGTTCTTGCTCGCGGAGGCCAAACCGATGACGCCCGCAGAAGCCAAACAGATCATCGAAGTCCTGGCGGGCGGCGTGGACCCGGCCACCGGCGAAGTGCTTCCCGATGACAACCCATTGAGCAGCCCGCACGTCATCCGCGCGCTGTTCATCGCGGCCAAGGCGCTGGAGCTGATGGCGGCCAAGTCCGTGCGGCCTGCGGCCGCCGCGCCGGGCAACGCTGGCAAATCCTGGACCGAAGAGGAAGACCAACGTCTGGTTGCCGGCTTCGATGCCGGCACGCCCGTGGCCGCGCTGGCGCGCGCCCACGAGCGCACCACGGGTGCAATCAACTCGCGCTTGGTCAAGCTGGGCCGGCTGCAGGCCAGCGACAAGAGCCCGCCGACATGAGTGCCTGAGGCTCGACCGCCAAAGCTTGCCATGCGATGTAAGCCGACAAGTCGCCTTCCACCGCATAGCAAGAGCGTATTGAAGTCCGAGCGCGTCAAGGCCAAGCCGCCTTCGCGGCGCGGCCAAAGCCGCGGCCTTGACCCGTTCACCACCTGAGCACGCCGACAGCCTTGAACAGCCAACAGCCGAACAGCCGAACAGCCAGCGGCTAGGAAAAGACCGCTTCCCGCGTGCGCGCCAGCGCGCGAGAATGCCCCCCGATCCGATCCCTTAGCCGCTGCCAGGAGAGCTGTCTTCTTCCACCCATCCACCCTCGTGAACTCGCGCCCAGGGTCAGCCCCTTGGTACGGTGAACTCGCGTCTGGCCGGATCTACACCCAGTCCGATCCCATCGGGCTGGCAGGAGGGATGAGTCGGTATACATATGTTGGCGGGAGTCCACTCAACTACATCGATCCGGAAAGGTTGCTGTTTGGCGCTACGTTCAACGGGTTGCGAAAAGACATGAGCCTTGATCAGGCTGCACAAATTGGATCTATGGGAAATGCTGCAATGACACTCGCGGGCGTAACGGCACCAATTAATGCAGCGACCGCCGCTGGACTCTACGTTTACTTCGGCGTTCTTTCGGCAACAACACGTGCGGCGATTTCGTTGCTTAAGGGCGTAGCCGATGATGCAATTCCGGCGCCCACACCGCCGCAAACTCCGGTGCCAAACCCGCCCGCAATAGTCCGTCCCGGCGGTTTCAGTCCACCATCGCCGCCTCCGGGCGTTTGTCCGAAGCCGTGAGCATATGGATTCAACGCACGCGAACGAGCTGCGTCGCGCAAATTCAGCCTATAAGGCTGGCCGTCTGCGCGAGGCGTTCAGCCTGTACGAGCAACTGGCCAATGCGGGACACGCTGAAAGTCAAGTCTTTGTCGCCTGGATGTTGAGCAATGGGCTTGGATGTGCAAAAAACGATGCTGCCGCCGCAATCTTTTACGAACGCGCCGCTGCGCTGGGCAATCCAATCGGTTGCTTCTACTTCGCCCGGTGGCTTACGAAGTCTGGTCAACACGAACCAGCGTTCGAGTTCTATCTACGGGCAGCCAATCGCAATCACCTCCCGTCAGCGTTCCGAGTTGGACTCTCGCTGGCAAGGGGCAAAGGTGTGCCTGTTGATCTAGCACGGGCATACAGCGCGCTAAGCAATGCAGCATTGCGTGGCCATGCCTACGCTTTGCGTGAGTTGGCCGTTCAAGACTTGCGAGGCGGGCGCGGTTTGATCTGCATGCCAATTGGCCTGCTGGAGTTCGCGGTGGCGCTTTGCTGGGGAGTTGCAGTGTCGATCTTCAACAAGGATTCAGATCTACTAAGAGGGTAGCGCTGCACAGACTTTGAAGAACTGCCTGGACGCCATGGAAGACCGCAACCAGGTGCTGGGGGTGATGACGGGCAACATCGAAGAAGGGATGAAGGTGTTCATTGAGAAGCGCAAGCCGAGCTACCCGGTCTGAAGTCGTGTCAGGCGTCGGTGACGTCATTTTCTGGTTTTGACATCAACCTGGATTTGCCGTACCTTCCCCATCATGAATGACGTTGCCACCCTCGCCCCGCCCAAAGCCACCACCCTGCGCCTGGCCGCAGCCTTGCAAGAGGGCTTGGCCTTGCTGCAAGGCGTGTCGGGCAAGCCCATGAACCGCATGGTCAACGAAGCGGTGCAGGCCTATCTGGAAAAGCGCAGCGCCGAAGTGGCGGCCGAACTCAGCCAGACGCTGGCCCTGGTGCAAGCCTGGCGCCGTTCAGACCCAGGTTTCGAGCAAGCCATCGACAGCCTGGTTGATGCCGAAGCCCGGCATGCCAAAGCGGACCCGGTAGAAGGCCAGGCAGCCAAGCGCGCCGGGCCGGCGTAGGCCGAAATTCAAGCTTTGCTGCGTGGCTGAACGCAGCGCAGCATCGCTCGCCCATCAAGCACCCGATTGGGACGCCGACAGCCCGCAACTGCGCAGCAACCTGCGCCAGGTGCTGCACGGCATTCGCGCAGACATGCTTGCGCGCCAACGCCCCACCCTGGCCTGGGCGCGCAAGTGGCATGCCGGCTGCATGGCCGGCCTGCAAGTGCCCAAGCCAGCGCATGTGGGCCGCTTTCGCGGCGAACCCGGGCTGAAGACTTGCCGCGTTGACGTGCAAGGCATGCCAGGCACTGCGCCGGCCAAGCTGGCGGCTGAACTGAAACGTTATGAGCAGCGCCTGCGCCGCGCGGTGGCGGCGCTTGATGCGCGCTACCCCAGCAACGAAACCCTTGATGAAGATGGCCTGGCCGCCACCATCGACCTGGCCGCCTGGGCCCATGCCGAATGGGTGCGCATGCACCCCTTCGCCAACGGCAATGGCCGCACCGCGCGGCTGTGGGCCAACGGCCTGCTCATGCGCTACGGCCTGCCGCCCGTGCCGCGCTTGCGCCCGCGGCCTGACGGTGCTTATGCCGCTGCGGGCCGCGCTGCGATGGCGGGCACCACAGCCAACAATTGGCAGGCCACGGCGCTGCTTTTGCTGGGCCTGATGCAGCGGGGCTGACAACCCACCGCCAGGCGGCTAACGGCCGCCAGCCGGCCGGCGAAAGTCGTTCTCCATCCATGCCTGTGCGCTGCTGGCGTTGAGCTTGAAGCCGGCCGCCACGCGCACTTGCGCCAATTGCTCGCCTGCCGCGTCGGCCGCCGCCAGCAGCGCATGCGGGTCATCGTCATCGGGCACGATGTCCAGCGTCACGTCGATGCGCGCGCCGCTTGCCGAGGTGATGCTCAGCGCCTTGTGCAGCAGCGCATGTTGATGTTGCTCATGCCGGCGCACCACCTCGGCCGCGGTCTTCACCAGGGTGTTGAACGCCGCTGTATCCAGCGGTTTGGGATTTTTCTTGTCGCGCCCCATGGTCCACGGGCCCACGAGCGCGGGTTCGGGTTCGCCCTGCCTGAACATTTCAACGGCCCAGCCGTCGTCGTCTTTGTTCTTCACCACGCGCGCGGTCCAGCCGTTGTCGCGCCACAGGCGGTCTTGCTTGATGGGCTCGGTGAGGGTGTCGTCGCTGATATGGGGCATGGGAACAAGCGTGAGCTGCGGGCAGGCCGGCGCGCGATTGTGCGGCGGCCGCGCCCCGGCGCCGTGCTCAGGGCACAACGACCTCCGCGATGGTTCGGTCGGCCGCGTTGGCGCCCAGCTTCGACAAGTGCGCCATGTACAGCGCGGTCTGTGCGTCGCTGCTGTCCAACTCGACCCACAGTGCCCGGATCAAACCAGCGCGAAACGCGAACACGTGCCCACCACGCAGACGGGTCACACCCGTCACCTGCATGCCCGGCACCAGGGTTTCACCATGAGTGCGCAGGGTTTCGCCGTCAAAACGCTGGTCGCGCATCGGCAAGACGGCCCGGCCGGCCAACAAGGCGGCCAGGTACTTGCTGCGAATGGCGGCCTTGCCGATGCAGGGCGCGTCGCGAGTGCAACCCGGCCCGGCCTGCACCTGAGCGTCTTCAGCGAACTGACTCAAGGCCAGGTCGATGCGGCTGTCGGCGATGCCATGCACGAAGTAGAAATAGGCGCTGATGGGTGATGCCGGTTCAGGCGCAGCCGGCGCCCGGCTTGCCACCTCGCCTGCACTGGCGGCCAGGGCTGGAATCAAGCAAGCCAGGTGTGAAAGGTGTTGCAGCGCGTGGATCATGATGAGACTCCCGTTTCAGCACCAGGGGTTGGCGCGCTCAGCTCTGCCCGCAACCCGTTCCCATTCAACTTGCCGGGCGGCCGTGGCGCCATGGGTTGCGGGCCGCTGCGTAGCACGACAGTGCCACTGGCGCGCTCAAAGCTCGATGGCCGCAAGGTGTTTGAAATGGCACGCAGGCTGAATTGCATGCTGCGGCCGTATGCGACGCTCTTGTCACCCAGGTATTGCAGCGGCGCAACTACGGCCACCCAGGCTGCGGTGGTGCGCACGGCGTGTTCAGCCGGCTCGTTGGCCCGTGCCGGCGTGCCGCTGTTCGGCCCATCATCGGTGGCGTCAGCGAACTCGGCGGCCCGGGCCACTTGGTGCCAATCTGCCGCCAGGCCACTGAAGTGCTGTTTCACGGCAGCGCCGAAGTCCAGCTCACGGATGCCAAAGCCGCAGGGGTAGGAAGTTCGCCCCGACCGCCAGCCTGCGCAGCGCCCGCCGATTTCAAGGGCCACCAGGTTTGACAGCGCCTGGCGCAACTGCGCGTCAGTGGCCACTGGCCCCTCTCGTTCGCCAACGCGCCAGTGGCCAGGCAGCAGCTTGATGGCCACCGGCCCACCGGACGCCGGCACGGGCAGGTCAAAACGGTGCACCAAGACCAGCGTGTCATCCGGTGCGGGCGTGGGCGCGGGCGTCTGTGTGTACCCCGGTGCGTGGGCCAGGCACAAACCCAGCGCGGCGGCCAACAGTCTATGGGTATGACTCATGTGCGCTCCTTGTGGTGGGTGAACCGAGCAAGGCTGCGCGCCGCTGTCGCGGCGATTTGATTCGCAGTGGCGCCAGCCAGGCAGTCACTGTTGCGCGTTCGGGTGCGCGTGTCCTAAAGCAATCTAAGGATTTCTAAAGGCGCCCGGCGTGCCATCCACAGATGTGATGACGTTACGCGGTACACGGGCCACGCTGGGCGCTACGGCGGCGTGTGGGCCGGTCAGTGCGGCGCGGCCTGTGCGCCGATCTCAGGCACAGCCCAGCGGTACCCAAACCCCGAGATCGTTGCAATGGCCTGGTGGCCCAGCAGTGCCCGTAAAGCCGCGACCTGCACATACAGGTTGGTCTCGCACACATCGCGGCCGCCCCAGACGCGCTCCAGCAGCTCTTCCTTGGTGACTGTGCGGGCGGGGTTTTCAACCAGCCACACCAGCACGTCGAATGCGCGCGAGCCCAGGTGCGCCGGCCGCCCATGAATGATGAGCTGCCGCTCGACGCAGTGCAATTCAAAGCCTGCGAAATGATGGTTGGCGATCACGCCACCTCCGACTCGTCGCGCAGGCCTACTTTGCCAGACGTTGCATCCATCAGCAACATCAATGCGGTGTAGATCTGAGCTTGTGGCCGCCCAGGCCTTGATGCTGCGCGCCGGCCGGCACCCAACTGCCGCGGCGCTGTCGCGAATCACGCCTGGGCCGGCAAACGCAGCAGCTCAAACGGCCCGCGCCCGCTGGCGGCCGTGATCAAACCCAGCACCCGCGCCGGCTCGCTGCCCACCATGCTCCATTCAAAGCGCCAGGCCCAGTTGGGCCCGCCCATGGTGCCGGGCGTGTTCATGCGGTGTTCGCTGCTTAAGCCCAGCACGTCTTGCATCGGGAACACCACGGTGTGCGCTACAGATTGAGAAGTGGCGCGGATCATGGCCCAGTGCACGTCATGCGCGCCGCAGGCCAGGTAGGCGCCGGCGTAGGCGCGCTCGCGCTCGGTGGCGCTGTGCCACCAGCCTTGCACGGTGTCGTTGTCATGCGTGCCGGTGTAGGCCACGCTGGCCGGGGGCATGTTGTGCGGCAAGAACTCTTGCGTGGCATCGCTGCCAAAAGCGAACTGCACGATCTTCATGCCGGGGAAGCCGCAGTAGTCGCGCAGCTCGGTCACGTCGGGCGTGATGAAGCCCAGGTCTTCGGCAATGATGGGCAGCGCGCCCAGCGCCAGGGCCATGTCTTCAAACAGCTTGCGCCCGGGGCCTTTGCGCCAGGTGCCCACTTCGGCCGTGGGGCTGCTGGCCGGGATTTCGTAGTAGCCGGCAAAGCCGCGGAAGTGGTCGATGCGCACGGCGCTGGCCTGCGTCAGCGCACGGCGCATGCGCTGGCACCACCAGGCGTGGCCTTCGGCGGCCATGCGCTTCCAGCGGTACAGCGGGTTGCCCCAGCGCTGGCCCAGCGGGCCCATTGAATCGGGCGGCACCCCGGCCACCACCTTGGGCTGGAAGTCTTTGTCGAGCTCGTACAAATCAGGCCGGGCCCAGCAGTCGGCGCTGTGGTGGGCAATGAAGATCGGCAAGTCGCCCAGCAGGTGCACGCCGCGTTCGTTCGCATAGGCCTGGAGCGCGGCCAATTGCTCGTCAAAGCACCACTGCACGAATTCCCAGAAGGCGATTTCGCCAGCGTGTTCGGCGCGCGCAGCGTCCAGCGCCTTGGGCTTGCGCCGGCACAGCGCGTCGGCCCACAGCCACCAGGGCTGGCCGCCGTGCGCGGTTTCCAGCGCCATGAACAGGCCATAGTCATCAAGCCAGTGGGCATTGGCCTGGCGCCACTGCGCCAAGGCATCAAGCTGTGCCGGCGTGGCCTGGGCAAAAAAGCCCGCCCCGGCGCTACGCAACTGCGCCAGGCGCCAGGCGGGCACCTGGGCAAATTCGACCCGGCGGTCATCAAAACCACCTTCGGGCAGCACCGGCGCGGCCAGCCAGCCGGCGGCCACCAGCGGCTCCAGCGCCACCATCAAGGGGCTGCCGGCGAAGGCCGAGACGCTCATGTAGGGCG
>JAYUQE010000518.1:0-7234 GCA_043756905.1 Burkholderiales bacterium
CCAGCCACGCTCGTCTCTGATGGCCTGGGTTGCTTCACAGCGGTTCAGGGCACCGGCATCCTGCATGAACCGCACGCCACCGGCGGCGGTGCTGCCAGCGTCAAGCACCCGAGCTTCTTGGCAGTCAGCGTTGTGCTGGGCAACCTCAAGACGTCCCTGTCGGGCACGTACCATGCCTTCGGATTCAAGAAGTACGCGCATCGCTACCTTGGACAGGCGCAGTAACTGTTTAACCGTCGATTCAACCTACGAACTATCCTGCAACGCTTGGTGCGGGCGACCTGTCAGGCTAGCCGAACCGGACGCGCCCGCAAGTGCTGCGGATACATCTTCGCCGAGTAGTGCCCGTTGAGCATCACTTGCTGATCGCTGATGATGCCGGTGGAGCGATCGGTGGCAGCCGAGTACACGCGCCGGGCCGGCCTGCTGCAGTGCATGCAGCCTGGCAAAGTCGACGTAGCCGCGATCCATCACACAGAACGCACCAGCCTCGATGACCAGCATGTTCAGCACGTTCACGTCCGCAGCACCCTGCCGTCGCTGATGTGGATGACGCAGGGATGGCCCCACGCAGATCCAGCAGGGTGTGCAGCTTGATCGCCGCCTTGGTGGGGCGAAACGGCGCCCAGGAAAATAGGCTCAAGCACAGATCTACTTGGGCGACGCCGTGCTCGGCGTGGAAGTACGCGGTTTTGAGGAAACGAAGTTCAAGTCGGCACCAAGCAAAATCGGCCTACAGCCCGCTCCAGTGCTTGATCTCAGTCTCGGGATAGGTCATTTAACCGGACAGTAGTGCAACCGACCTTTGTGTGACTCAGCTGCCGAGGCGCGATAGGCCGGACCGCGCCACGCTCAAGCCCGCCCGGCGCGCGGCAGCGCCATGAAAAAGCGCAGCATTTCTGCCGACGCATCGGGGCCGGCAGCATCGGTGTACGAACCACTGGCGCTGCCGCCGGACCAGGCATGGCCGGCGCCGTGCAGCGTCCAGCTTTCGATCTGCGGCTGGCCCGTGGCATCGGCATGCACCGTGCGGCTGTAGTGCCGCCCGCCCGCGGCCACGCCCGGCTGCGTGGTGGTGCGCAGGGCGCCGCCCGCCGCGACGGCCTGGTGAGCGTCTTTGGCCTGCTGAACGATTTCGGCGCCGTTCGTTTGCTGCACGGTGTGGTCGCGGTCGCCGTGGAAGACGATGATCGGCACCGCTTGGGCCGTTTGCTTGCGCGCCGCCGCGGCCTGCCCGGGCAGGCCAGACAGGCCAGACAGGCCAGACAGGCCTGACATCGCGCCACGGCCGCCTTTCATGGCGGCCATCGCGGAAGCAACATCGTGCGCGCTGCCGTACGGCAAGCCGGAATGGGCGCCCACGCCGGCGAACAACTCGGGATGCGTCTGGCCCAGGATCACGGCCATCGCCGCGCCGGCCGACAACCCGGCCACAAAGATTCGGCCCGGCTCGGCACCATGGCCGGCTGCCAGTTCGCTGACCATGGCGGCCAGCAATGCCGGCTCGCCGGCGTCGCGCTGCTGGTCTTGCGCCTTGAACCAGTTCCAGCACTTCGCCGGGTTGGCATGGGCCGCCTGCTCGGGGTAGAGCACCATGAAGCCATGCTCATCGGCCAGCCGGTTCATCTGCGTGCCCGCAGCAAAGTCGTCTGCCGACTGGGTGCAGCCATGCAGCATCACCACCATCGGCAACAGCGTGGTGCCGCTGTGGGCGGGTACATACAGCTTGTACGAGCGGGTGCCGGCGGCGTGGCTGAACTGGCCCGTTAGAAATGCTGCACTCACCTGCGCCTGGCCAGGCAGCGGCTGGGTGGGCAGCTCGTCGCCTGCGGCAGGCCCCAGGTGGATGACGCGGGCTTCAAGATCGATGGCCGGCACTTTTGGGGCCGGACTGACGACCGGACTGGCGACCGGCCTGGAGGCCTGCCCGGCGACCGGAATGGCGACTGAACCGGCCGTGTCGCCCGAGCCCAGCGCACGCCGCAGGGTCTCGGTCATGTCGCGCAGCGGGCCGGCCGTGGTGTCGAGCCCGGCTGATGCCAGCGCGCGGCGAATCGTTTCGTGGATGGCTTTGACGTTGAAATTGGGCATGCGGTCCTTGAACGGGTTTTTCATGATGCAAGTTGGCGGAGATGGACGATGCGTTAACGGATGCGATCAGCCAGTGCCTGCCGCACGGCGGCGCTGGCCTGGAACGCGCCCAGAACGGTGACGGATTCGATGGCGGCAAGCGCCAGTTCAGCGCTCACATCAACGGCAATGCGGGCCAGCCCCACCACCTGCACGTGCAGGCGTTGGCCGGCAGCCACGGCGCTCTCCAGGTCAGCGCGGCTGTAGTGCTGCAGGCCGACCATGAGCGTTCGCCGCGCCACGGTCTGCTTCACCGCGTCGGCATGCAGGGCGAGTTGATTGCGCAGCGCGGTTCTGATGAGATCGGAACGGTTCGAATAGAAACCTTCCTGCACCAGCAGGTCGACCTTGCCGAGATCGACCACGCCGACATTCACCGTCATCTTCTCGGTTTCACCGGTTCGTTGGCGCGCGTCGAGCACCGATTTCGCAGCATTCATGTCTGCCCCATGGATTCCAATTGGAATCTAATTAGAGCACACATCGTCACATACGGCCAACGCCCTTGGCGCACCTCGCTGCCCGATGCCCGCTGCCCCTCACACCCTGCGCGCCGTGCACACCGTGTCGTACCAGCCCTGCATGCCCACCAACGGCGATGGGTAGATCGGCAATACCGCGTTGATGTTGTAGCCCGCACCCAGGCCATTGCCCGCACCGGTGAGGCGCGACCACAGACCCTGGCCGGCGCCCCACCACAGGTCTTGCGACAAGTCCTGGTCTTCGGCAATCACCCGCTCGTCAAACCCGGGAAATTCGCCGCGCGCACCGCGCTTGCCATTGCCCGCACGCCCATGGGCAAAGTTGCCCAGGCTGTTGGACATGGCAATCACCTTGGGGTGAATGCCTTCGGTCACCCACACCGGCACCACAACCTTGCCCACGGCATCGCCGGGCTTGCCGGTGGCGTGCTTGTAGGCATGCGCAACGCCGCGCCAGGTGGTGATCTCCACCAAGTCACCCGTCTTCAAACCGCGCGCCGCAGCGGCCGATGTGTGCATCCACAACGGGTTGTGGTGAACGATTTCGGTCAGGTACTTTTGCGACGCCGTGCGGCCCTGGGTGTGCACGTTCCATTTGAAAGTGACGAGGTGAAGGTGATCGGGCCCCATGCCTTCGATTGACGGCACCGCAAACCAGCCCGGCATGCCGGCGCCGTAGGGCTCGGGAAAGGCCAGTGCCTTGGCGGCATCGGCCACGTCCTGGCTGAACACCTGGAAGCGGCGTGACGGCGTGGCAAAACCGCGCCGCGCCTTGCCGCCTTGCATCACGCCCACCGCTTGCTCCTGGCCATTGGCGCCCTTGCGGTAGATGATCTGCGTGGCTTCATCGGTGCGCGTGTCGCGCAGTTGCGCGGCCGTGAGTTCCCAGGCATACAGCCCGTAATACTTGGGCTTGCTCATGTCTTGCCACACGCCGTGCTTCTTCATGTATTCGAAGCCGTCTTCGCCAACCAGTTTGGTCAGGCCCGTGCAACGCTGGCGCACCCAGTCTTCATGGTCCTTGAACTGAAAGTACTTGGCCGTTTCGGGTGAGATGCGCTTGCCCAGTTCAATGAGCACATCGACGAAACTCTTGCACTCAGCGGGCGGCGCCACGATGGGCTGGCGCAAGGTGACGTAGTCGCGCAGCTCCATGTTGTTGCGGGTGTCGAAACCCCAACGTTCCATGTAACTGGCATCGGGCAGGATCAGGTCAGCATAGTGCGCGGTTTCGTTGTACACCACGTCTGAGCACACATGGAACGGGATCAGCTTTTCGTCTTTCAGCACCTCAACCGCCAGGCTGCGGCCTTCGGGCCAGGTTTGCGGCGCGGCCAGGGTGTAGGTGATGTAGACCTGCAACTTGCCGCGGCCTTGCTTCAAATAGTCATAGACGATCTGCCCGACCTTCATGCGCTGCCACTTGTTGGCCAGCGGCCATTCGGGTGGGTTCTCGATCGCGCTCTTGGCCGTGGGCGCAGGCGGCCGCGGGCTCGGTTGCGGGAACACGCGCGGCGGCACGCGAGTGGGCTCTTCGCCATAGCAGTAGCCGCCAGGCTTGCCGATGCTGCCGACGATGGCGTTGAGCAGGATCACCGCGCGGTCGTTGTTGAAGCCGTTGTAGTGGGCTGAAGAGCCGCGGTTGGTGAAGGCCACGCAAGCCGGCCTGGCCGCGGCAAATTCCAGCGCCATGCGGCGAATGTCTGCAGCCGGGATGCCTGAAAGTTTCTCGGCCCACTCGGGCGTGTAGGGCTTGAGCCAGGCGTGCAGCTCGGCGGCCTTCACGTTGCACCAATCGTCGATGAACGAGCGGTCAGCCTGGCCAGCTTCCATGATGCTGTGGCCCATGGCCAGCGCAATGGCACCTTCGCTTCCCGGGTCGGGCGCCCACCATTCGTCGCTGCGCCCGGCGGTGTTGGAAAGCCTCACGTCAAACGTTACCAGCTTGGCGCCGTTGTCAAAGCGGCCACGGATCATGCGCTTGGCAACGTGGATCGCGCCCTGGTGCGCTTCGTAGAAGTTGCTGCCGAAGTTCAGGATGTACTTGGTGTGTTCGGCGTCGGGAGTTTCCCAGTCGGTTTCACCCAGGCACACATAGTTGGCCGCACGCTTGTTGCTGGAACACAGCGCGCGGTGGTTGAACAGCGAAGGCGTGCCCACCGCGTTCAAGAAACGCCCCATCTCTTCGCCCAGGCGCGAGCGGCCGATGTGGATGGCCACCTCCTCGGGCTTGCCTTCATTCATGGCCTTGGCAATGCGCGGCGCGATCTGCGTGTAGGCCTCATCCCATCTGATGCGCCGCCACTGCCCACTGCCACGCGGGCCCACTCGGGCCAGCGGGTAGAGCAGCCGGTCGGCGTAGGTGTTGATGGTGGGGCCGCTCTGGCCCTTGGCACACAGGCTCTTGCCGTTGTTCGGGTCTTCGGGGTTGCCACCCACCTTGACCAACTGGCCGTCGATCACATAGCCCTGAATGCCGCACACGGTGGAGCAGTTCAGGCACACGCTCTTGATGATCTTGGCCTTCGAATAGTCGTTGCTCAGCCGGCCGCGGCCATTAGCTCGGCGCTGCGCCTTGCGTTGGCCGATCAATTCGGGGCTTGGCGCCGCGTGCGCCGGGCCGGGCGTCAAGGCAATGGTTTCGCCCAGGGCCAAGGTGCCCAGCGCATGCAGGCCGCCTTTGAGCATGCCGCGGCGCGACGCATCCGTCGTCGAATCGTTCTTCATGTTGAACTCCTACGCTTGGTTGGGTTTCATCCAGACCACGCGCTGGCTGCGCGGGAACTGGCTTTGCAACTGCGTCCAGGTTTCGATCTCGTAGGAATACGGGTCGTGCACCTTGCCCTTTGGAACCTTGGCTTCCATGGCCACGTGGTGGCCGCGGTAGGTGACGCGAGGTTGCGTTTTTTCCTCGGGCTTCAGCGCCTTCAGCTCACTGCCCTTGCTTTTGGCAAAGCGCGAATAGGCGGATTCGGGGTCGTTGGCATCGCCGAAATGGAACACCTCGGCCGGGCAGGTTTCCACGCATGCGGGCTCCATGCCAACGGCCAGACGGTGCGAGCAGAAGTCACACTTGTCGGCCACGTCATTGTCGTCGCATCCGATCGCGCCATAGGGGCAGGCGGTTTCGCACGCACCCAGATGTTCGCAGCGGTCGGGATCGACGCGAACGATGCCGTCAGCGCCTTTGATGATGGCAATGCGGTCGCAGGCTTTGACGCACGGCGTGTCTTCGCATTGCATGCACAGCGTGGGCAGGAAGTGCCGTTTGACCTTGGGAAACTTGCCTTCGTCGAGGTAATACACCTTGGTGCGAAAGCGGCCGAGTGGCACCGTGTTCTCGACCTTGCAGGCCACGCTGCATGCATGGCAGCCCATGCAGCGTTCAATGTCCAGCGCCATGCGCCAATTTGGCGTGCGCCCTGTTTTGGGGTTGGGGCCGGTTTCAGCGACGGTCATGGCGGCCTCCACGTGCTGGTGATTCGGCGTGGGCGGTGAAGCCAACGATGACGCGGCGGGTGCGTGATGCGGATGGGATCAACATAACGATCTCCTGATGTGCAACGATAAAGGGCCAAAACACGCTAGCTGAATTTGCCAATCGATGCCAGCGCTTTTTCCCGCGCTTCCTTCGCAGGGTTCGCCGCCACCGCGGGCGTTCCGGTGGTGCACAACGGTGAAGCGCTCGAATGCGTGTGGAAGGTTCTCGGATCGAGCGGCAGGCCAGCAATGCGCTGCCCGCTTCAACGCCTTGCGCAACCCGCGGCTTGCGGCTTGCGGCTTGCGGCTTGCGGTAGAGTAAGGCAATAGTCTGTTCTGCCTTACCGGGGTTCACCATGGCTAACGCCACGCTTACCGCCAAGAGCCAACTCACCTTGCCCAAGCCCGTGCGCGAAGCACTGGGTGTGGGGCCTGGCGACACCGTTCGCTTTGTGCCGGGTGTCAGAGGGTTTCGAATCGTCGCCGTCAAGGGCGGCATCCGCGCGGTGCGCGGTATGTTCAAAGGGCGGCGCGGCCAGCCCATGAGCATTGAGGAGATCAACCAGGCCACCTCTGAAATGGGCTCGCGGCTTGAGAGCCTGTGAAGGCTCGCGTTGATCGGCCTGGGTACCAACGTCCTGCTGCGCTATCTGGCCAATGATGACCCGCGCCAGTCGCCGATTGCCGTGCGCTTCATCGAACGAACCTTGACCCTTGCGAACCCGGGGTTTGTCTCCCTGGTGACCCTGGCGGAGTTGGTGTGGGTCTTGCGAACACGATTTCAAGCCACCAAGGCCGAGGTCGTGACCGCCATTGAACATGTCTTGGGCGATGCTCACCTCAAGGTGCAAGACGAAGACGCGGTGTGGCTTGCGCTTGAACTGTATGAAGAGCTGGCCGTTGACCTGGCTGATGCACTGATCGCCAGCGTGGGGCAGCAGCATGGTTGCACGCACACCGTCAGTTTTGACCGGGCTGCAACTCGCATGGTTGGCGTTCAGTCGCTGGCCTGAACGCAATTCACTGCTTCGTCATTCACGCCGAGCCCACAAACGAATCACTTGACCATGACGCTGACCCGCTTCTCCTTCCCCACCCCCATCCACTTCGGCGCGGGTGCGCGCAAGGGGGTGGCGGCGCAC
>JAYUQE010000519.1:0-20774 GCA_043756905.1 Burkholderiales bacterium
GCGCCAGTTGCGCCAGTTGCGCCGGCTGCACCCCTGCGCGACGGCCCGCCGCTGGCCAAGGCCGAACTGGTGCAACTGCGGGTGCGCGTGATCGCACTGGAAAACCTGATGATCGCGCTGCTTGCCGATGCACCGATGCGGCAGACGGCGCTGGTGCGCGAAATGGCCAGCTACATCGCCCCGCGCGCGGGCCGCACGCCGCACCCGATGACGCTGCGTGCCGCCGACGAGATGCTCAGCCTGGCGGACCGCGCCGACCGCTACCCCCTGCGCCCACCGTTCGATCGACCGCGCGGATCGCAGCGTGCCACGCAGCAACGCAAGACATGACCGCATACCTAGGCTTCAAGATCTTCAGCCATGTCGTGCTCAGCCTCATGTTAGGCGGCATCGCCTACGCCGGGTACATCGCCATCACCTACTGGACCGGCATCAGCGTCTGACGCTGCGCCCAGGCGAATGAACAAACGGCAAGCACGGCTGTTCGCGATCGGCTCCACGGTGGTTTCCGCCTTGGTCTTCCTGGGGCTGACGATCGACAGCCACCGCCAGTTCCCGAAGCTGACGAACGCGCACAACCTCACGCCGGCCGTCATCCACGGCAAGGACGTCTGGCACCAGAACAACTGCATCAACTGCCACACGCTGTTCGGTGAAGGCGCCTACTACGCGCCCGACCTGACCAAGATCGCGCAGTTGCGCGGGGCGCCTTACTTGCAGGCCTACTAGAAGGACCCGTCCAAGTTCTACGACGCGCAGCGCCACCGCCGGCTGATGCCCAAGCAGGACATGAGCGACACCGAGATCGCCGACCTGGTGGCGTTCCTCGACTGGGTGAGCAAGGTCGACAACCAGGGCTGGCCGCCGCGGCCGATCCTGGTCACCGGCGCGGGCATCGCTACCACGGGCCAATTGCCGGCCGGCCAGGTGGCCGCCGTGGTGCAGTCGGCAGCGCCCCCTGGCTCGGCCGCAGCGGCGGCTGACAAAGACCCCGTTGCCCTGGGCGCGACTGTCTTCAAGACCGCCACGCCGGCGTGCAGCGCCTGCCACGCGCTGCTGCCGGGCGTGAACCTGGCCGGCCCGTCGCTCGCCGGGGTGGCCACGCGGGCGCGGCAGGCGCTCGACGGCGCGGCCTACAAGGGCCAGGCGAAGGATGTTGACGGCTTCTTGCGCGAGCCCATCAGCCAGCCCAGCGCGCACCTGGTGGCCGGGGCCATGTACTCGGCGGGCGGCGTGTCATTCATGCCCGACACCTATGGCAAGGACCTCAGCGCCGAACAAGTCGGCCACCTGGCGGCCTACCTGGCGAGCTTCAAGTAACCCGCTGCAAGCCACCTGCCCGGGGCCAACAAGCCGCCACCGTTTGAAGGAACACGCCATGCGCTACAGGTCTCAATCGGTCGCCTACTGGTACTTCGCCGTGGCCATGGTGCTGTTCGGGCTGCAACTGGTGTTCGGCTTGCTCAGCGCGGCAAAGTACCTCGGCCCGGACCCGCTGCTGTACATCTTGCCGTTCGACGTGACCAAGATGATCCACACCAATTTGCTGATCGTGTGGGTGCTCACCGGTTTCATGGGCGCCACCTATTGGCTGGTGCCCGACGAGTCGCGCAGCGAGCTGTACAGCACCAAGCTGGCCCATGTCCAGCTGGTGCTGTGGACGTTGATGGGGGTCACCGCCGTGGTCGGTTACCTGTTCCGTTATGGCACCGGCAACAAGCTGCTGGAGCAGCCGCTGCCGCACAAGATCGTCATCGTGATCTGCATGCTGCTGTTCCTCTACAACATCGGCATGACGATCTGGCAGTCCAAGCGCTTCACCACCACCGAAGGCGTGCTGGTGCTTGGCCTGGGCTTGGCCGCGCTGCTGTACCTGCCGGCCTTGCTGGAACACGAGAACTACACCGTGGCCATCTTCTACCGCTGGTGGACGATCCACCTGTGGGTGGAAGGCGTGTGGGAAATGATCCAGGGCGGCTTCCTGGCTTACCTGTTGATCCGCCTGTCGGGCGCCGACCGCGAGGTGATGGAGAAGTGGCTGTACGTCATCGTCGGCCTGGTCTTCATTGCCGGCATCCTGGGCACGGCGCACCACTACTACTGGGTTGGCGTGCCGGCGTACTGGCTGCCCATCGGCGGCGTGTTCAGCGCGCTGGAGCCGGCGGCGCTGGTGGGCATGGCCATCTACGCCTATTCGGCCATGCGCCGCTCGGGCCTGTCGCACCCCAACACGCTGGCGCTGCACTGGACGCTCGGCAGCGCCGTGTTCACCTTGTTCGGCGCCGGGCTGCTTGGGCTGGCGCACACCTTCCCCGATGTGAACAAGTGGACCCACGGCACCTTGATCACAGCCATGCACGGCCACGCCGCGTTCTACGGCGCCTACGCGATGATCACGCTGGCCATGATCAGCTTCGCGCTGCCGGCCATGACGCCGGGCCGCTCCGAGCAGGGCACGAGCCTGGGCTACTGGTCTTTCTGGTTGCAGATCGGTGGCATGTTCGGCATGACGCTGTCGTTTGCCACCGCGGGCATTGCGCAGGTCTACCTGGAGCGCATTCTCGGCATGGGCTACCTGGATGCGCAGTTGAAGATCCAGGTGCACTTTGTGATGCTGGTCGTGACCGGCTCGATCTTCACCATCGGTGTGGGCTTGTTCATCCTCGACTTCTTCCGCCATGCGCCGCGCTTTGAGGTGGACGACGAGCGCGCGCCCGCGCCCACCCTGCGCCGCCCGGTGGCGCCAGCGTCAGCGTGAATGCCTTGCCCGGGGCCAGCGGCGCCGCGCAGCACGCCTGGTTGCCGCCGTGCAGCGAGCCGTTCTACCTGGCGGCCGGCGCTGAAGTGGCGATCTTCGAGCGCTGCCACCAGCGCGGCCTGGCGGTGATGCTGAAGGGCCCCACGGGTTGCGGCAAGACGCGGTTCGTGGAACACATGGCCTGGCGGCTGCAGCGAGCGCTGGTGACGATCTCGTGCCATGACGACCTCAGCGCCAGCGACCTGGTCGGCCGCTTTCTCATCCACCACGACGGCACGGCGTGGCAAGACGGGCCGCTCACCCGCGCCGTGCGCGAAGGCGCGCTGTGCTATCTCGATGAAGTGGTGGAGGCGCGGCAAGACACCCTGGTCGTGCTGCATTCGCTGACCGACCACCGCCGCTTCCTGGCCATCGACAAGACCGGCGAGACACTGGCCGCCGCGCCGGGCTTCCAGCTCATCGTCTCGTACAACCCGGGCTATCAGCGCATGCTGAAAGACTTGAAACCCAGCACGCGGCAGCGCTTCGTGGCGCTGGACTTTGCGTTCCCGCCGGCGCCGCAGGAAGCCGCGATCGTCGAGCGCGAAGCCGGCGCCGACCATGCCACCGCGGTGGCGCTGGTGACGCTGGCGCAGCGGCTGCGCGCGCTGCATGACCGCGGCCTGGCCGAGGTGCCAAGCACGCGGCTGCTGATTGCCGCGGCCACGCTGGTGGCCAGTGGCATCGGCGCGCGCCAGGCCTGCTACAGCGCGGTGGTCGCGCCGTTGTCTGACGACGCGACGCTGGTCGCCGCAATGCGCGACCTGGTCGACGCCACCTTCGTCTGAGAGGCTGAGAGTCTTTCGATCATGCCCGCTCATCACGCCAGAAAGCGCCCGCTCGTTGTTGCAAATGCTCGCCATAGCCCGGGCTATGGCTGTGCTTTGCGCCTAGATCGGACGCCTTCCGGCGCGCTGCTCGGCCACGCTCGAAAAACTCTCAGCCTCTGAGCGCGGGCCGCCCGTGGCCGAAGCCGAAGACGTCATCACCGCTGCCGCGCTGCGCACGACGACGTTCGTGCATGGCCTGTGGCGCCGCCACCGTGCGCACGCACCGCGCAGCGCCACGCTGGCGTTGGCCGATGTGGCGCAGCGGCTGGACTTGCTGATCACGGCCGTGTTCGGCGTCGGCTACCGGCTGCGCACGGCGCCGCTGCCGGCGCGCCCCACCTTCCTGGCCAGGGCCTTGCAATGGCACGGCGGCCCGCGCGTGCAAGGCGCGCTGCCGGCCACCGACGGCAGCAGCATCTGGCTGCCGGCCGAGACTGGGTTGGCCGATGCGCAGCAGGCGTTTGAGCGCTTTCGCACGGTGGCGCTGCAGCAGGCCATGCGGGCCAGCCGCGGCAGCGCCGCCGGCGCGGGCGACGATGCCACGCCGCTGGTGCGCGCGCTGTACCTGGTGCTCGAAGCCCACGCCGCAGATGCCGCGTTGGCGCGCCTGTTGCCCGGCATGCTGGCGCCGCTGAATGCGTGGCGTGCGGCAGCGCTGCATGCGCGCGCGCCGTTGCTGGACTGGCCCACGCAGCAGCGGGCACTCGAAGCCTGGCTGCGCCAGGGGCTGGCCAGCCCCGTGGCCAGCAGCCAATCTTCCGACACCTACGCCGATACCTACGCCGATACCTACGCCGACATCTTCGCCAGCGCATCGCCGCGCGCATCACGCCGCATCGCGCAGCAACTGGCCAGCGAGTTCATGCGCGACTTGCCGGCGAACCCGGCGCAGGCGGTGCTGAAGGACTGGTGGACGGGCGATTTGATCGCACCACCTTTCGAGCCTGCGCCCGGGTTGGCGCCGGGTGCGCAACTTGAGCCGGAACCGGCACGGCCGACCCGCAGCGCCCGCCTGGCGCGCCGCCCCGAAGTGCGTCAAGGCACTGACGAGGAAGACGACAAGAGGCTGGGCGCCTGGATGATTCAGGCCGCGGCGCCGCATGAGGTGGCCGAAGACCCATTCGGCCTGCAACGGCCCACCGACCGCGACGACCAGACGCCGGCCGAAGAATTCGCCGAGTCGCTGGCCGAACTGGCTCAGGCCCGGCTCGTCACGACGCCGGGACGGCCCAAGGAAGTGCTACTCAGCGACGACCCACCTGATGCGCGAGCGCAGCCAGCGGCCGGCGTGGCCGTTGATGAATCCGCTGCGCTCAACTACCCCGAATGGGATCACCGCATCCAGGCCTACCGCGACCCCGGCGCCAGCGTGCACGAACGCAGTGCGCCAGCCGGCGCGCAGCAATGGGTGAGCGACACCCTGGCCGAGCACCGCACGCTGCTCGACTCGATTCGGCGCCGCTTCGAGCTGCTGCGCGCGCAACGCAGCACGCTGCGCCGCCAGCTCGATGGCGATGAGCTCGACCTCGAAGCCTGCATCGATGCCTGGGCGGACATGCGTGCGGGCTTGGCCATGCCGCAGGCGCTGTACCGCGCGCAGCGCCGCACCCGGCGCGACCTGGCCGTCATGCTGCTGATCGACACCAGTGGCTCCACCGACAGTTGGGTTTCGGGTGGCCGGCGCGTCATCGACGTTGAGCGTGAGGCGTTGCTGCTGGTGTGCATCGCCCTGGCCGCGTTGGGCGAGCCCTATGCAGTGCAGGCGTTTTCAGGGCACGGGCCGCAGCAGGTGACGGTGCGCACCATCAAAGGCTTTGACGAGCCTTATGGCCCCGGCGTGGCCCGGCGCATCGCCGCGCTTGAGCCCCAGCAGTACACGCGCGCGGGTGCGGCCATCCGCCATGCCAGCGCCACGCTGATGCGCCGCAGCGCCACGCACCGCTTGCTGCTGCTGCTGTCTGATGGCAAGCCCAACGATGTGGATGTGTACGCGGGCCGCTACGGTGTTGAAGACATGCGCCAAGCGGTGGTCGAGGCCCGGCTGCAGGGCATTGCGCCGTTCTGCCTGACCGTGGACCGCCATGCCGCCGCTTACCTCCCGGGCGTGTTCGGCGCGCACCACTACGCCATGCTGATGCAACCGGCGATGTTGCCCAGCGTGCTGCTCGACTGGATGCGGCGCTTGTTGCTGGCGTGACGCTGCGCGCGGCGCGGCACTTGAGCCCGCCCGGCCGCCATGGGCCACGAAAGGGGCCCTTCGGACCCGGGGCGAATACCGCAGCGCGCAGCACGAAGGTACACCAGTGAGCCGCGGCGCCACAATGGTTGGCGGCCGGTGCCATGCTCGGCTGGCCCGAGCCGACACGCCTGACCTCATTGCAAAACACCCCCATGAAGATCGCCATACTTGGCGGCGGCCACGGCTGCTACGCCGCCGCTGCCGACCTGTCTGAAACCGGGCACGAGGTGCGCCTGTGGCGGCGTGACGCCGCGGCGCTGCAAGCGGTGATGGATGCCGGCAGCATCGTGCTCAAAGACGCCAGTGGCAGCCGAGCGGTGAACATCGCGCTGGCCACGGCCGACATCGGCGCGGCGCTGCGTGGCGCCGAGCTGGTGCTGGTGCCAGCACCCGCCACGGCGCAGGCCGACATTGCGCGCGCCATGGCGCCGCACTTGGTTGATGGGCAGGTGGTGTTCTTGCCGCCGGGCAGCTTTGGTTGCCTGGTCATGTCGCGCACCGTGCGTGCCAACGGCAACAGGGCCGATCTGGCCTGGGCCGAAACTGGCACCTTGCCTTACCTGGCGCGCAAGCATGGGCCGCGTGAAGTGAACATCACGGTGCGTGCGCTGCGCCTGCCCACCGGCGTGTACCCGGCGCGGCACAGCGCGCCAACCCTTGACATCATTCGCGCGGCCTACCCCAGCGTGCACCCTTGCGGTGATGCGCTGTCGGGCGCGTTGATGAACGCCGGCCCCATCATCCACCCGCCCTTGATGGTGATGAACGCGGCGCCCTTGCAGCACTTCGACAAGTGGGACATTCACAGCGAAGGCACGCAACCCGCGGTGCGCGCGGTGACGGACAAGCTCGACCAGGAACGCATCGCCGTGCGCGAAGCGCTGGGTTATGGCGCGCCGCATTACCCGCTGGCCGATCACTACAACAACGACCAGTGGATGTACGGCGACGCGCACAAGAAGCTGCAAAAGAGCGGCGACTGGCGCGAACACATCGCGCTGCACACGCACCGCTACATCAGCGAAGACACCGAGCTGGGCCTGGCCTTCCTGGCCAGCGTGGCGCGCTGGGCGCAGGTGGATGCGCCCATTGCGCAGGGTCTGCTGGCCATCGTGGGCGGCTTCCTCGGGCGTGACTTGCGGCGCGGCGAGCGCACGCTTGAAGGCCTGGGCCTGGTGGGTTTGTCGCATGCCGCCTTGCAGCGCTTGCTGCATGAAGGGGAATGAGTCATGGCGCGTTTTGCTGCCGTGGGCGCCGGGCGCATGGGCCGCGGCATTGCCATCGCGTTGGCTTATGCCGGGCACCGCATCGCGCTGGTGGATTTGCGCACGCGCACGCCGGCGGCTTGGGCGCAATTGCAGGCTGAGGTGCAGGCCGACGTTTTCGCCGCCTTGCACGGCCTGGCGCAGTTGGGCACGCTGCGAGCAGACCAGATTGATGCGGTGGCCGCACGCGTGCAACTTGTTGATGCTGCCGGCGCACCGGCTGCGCTGGCCGCTGCCGAGCTGCTGTTCGAAGCCGTGCCCGAAACCCTGGCCGCCAAGCGCGAGGCCTTGGCGTGGCTGAACCAGCATTGCACGGCCACGGCGATCATCACCTCCACCACCAGCAGCATCCTGGTCACGCAGTTGGCTGAATGGGTGAAAGGCCCCGAGCGCTTCCTGAACATGCATTGGCTGAACCCGGCCTACATCATCCCGGTGGTGGAACTGTCCACCCACCCCGCGCTGGCGCCCGCCGTGCTGGCACGCACCAAGGCGTTGATGGAAAGCATTGGCAAGCTGCCCGTGGTGTGCGGCCCTACGCCGGGCTACATCGTGCCGCGGCTGCAAGCGCTGATCATGAACGAGGCCGCGCGCATGATCGAAGAGGGCGCGGCCACGGCCGAAGAGATCGACAAGGCCACGCGCTACGGCCTGGGCCTGCGCTTCGCCGCCATCGGCGTGGTGGAGTTCATCGACTTCGGCGGCATCGACATCCTGCACCATGCCAGCCGCGAAATGGCCGGCAGCATCGACGCTGCGCGCTACGCCGCGCCGGCCATCGTGGGCCGCATGGTGGGTGAAGGCCAGCTCGGCCTGAAGACCGCCAGCGGCTTTCACGACTACGCCGGCCGCGACCTGGCCGCCTACCGCCACGATGTGCTGGCGCGCGTGCTGGGCCTGTTGCGCCAGGCCGGGCATTGGCGCCCGCCGGCCGCTGAGACGTTATCCTGAGCCTTCCCGCTTACAGCGCACCACAAGGAGTAACACGATGATCCGACGCAAACGCCTGCTGCCGTTTTCCATGACTCTGGCCCTGTGCTTAAGCTTGCTTGGCGGTGCGCCCGCCGTGGCGCAAGAGGTCACGCTCAAGGCCGTGAACGCCTTCCAGGAAGGCACCTACTACGCGCGCAACTTCGAGCGCTTCGTGAAGAAGGTGAACGACGAAGGCAAGGGCGTGGTGCAGATCAACTACCTCGGCGGGCCCAAGGCCATCCCGACCATGGAGCAAGGCGCTGCGCTGCGCAACGGCGTGGTCGACTTGTCCAACACCACCACCTCGTTCATTGCCGGCACTTCGCCCGAAAGCCTGGCGCTGAATTACGCCACCGTGCCCTGGGCCGAGATGCGCAAGAACGGCACGGTTGATCACCTCAACAAGCTGATGCAGGAAAAAGGCTTGTACTACTACGCCCGCACGGGTGACGGCGTGCCGTATCACATCTACCTGAACAAGAAGATCGACAAGGCTGACTTGACCGGCCTGAAGATCCGCATCGCGCCGATTTACCGCGAGTTCTTCACCAAGCTCGGTGCGTCCGTCATGCAAGTGGCGCCGGGCGAGGTGTTCACCGCGCTCGACCGCGGCGTGGTCGACGGCTACGGCTGGCCGTTGCTGGGCATTTTTGATCTGGGCTGGCACGAGAAGACCAAGAACCGCGTCGACCCGGGCTTCTACAACATCGAGCTGGGCATTGTGTTCAGCGCCAAGGCCTGGAATGCGCTCGCCCCGGCGCAACGCGAATTCCTGAACAAGCAGGTGGCGTGGATCGAAGCCATGAATGCCGACATGGCCACCAAGGACGCGCCGGCCGACATCAAACGCCAGGCTGAAGCCGGCATCCAGGTGATCAAGCTGCCCGACGCCGAAGCCAAGCGCATGCTGGCGCTGGCGCAAGAGTCGGGCTGGGCCGGCATCCTGGCCACCAGCCCGCAGCATGGCGCGCAACTCAAGATGTTGATGGCGCCTTGAGCGCCGGTTGCTGCCGAGTTAACGAACCGGTCACTTTCTTTCGCCTCGCCCGGTGTGTTGTGCCCGCCTGCCACCCCAGGCGACTTCATCGACCATGATTGGAGACGTCATGCATCAAGCCGCCCAGCCCCATCGCCCTGAACCCGCCCCACGCATGCGCTGGCCGGCGCGTGCCGGCGCCATTGCCCTGGCTTGCGCATTGCTGGCAGCACCCTTGGCACCGGTTGCGGCCGACGAAGGCCACAAAGGCCACAAAGGCCACAGCGCCGAGTTGTGGAAGCTGATTTCGAAATCGCGCTTGATTGACCTTTCCCACACCTGGGACAGCCAGTCGCCCATCGCTTCCGTCAACCCGCCCTACAGCTCCAGCCTGGCCGCCACACACGCCAACACCCGCGGCGCGTTTGGCGACAACGCTCAGCTCTCGTTCACCTCAGAAATCATGCAATGGAGCGGCCAGCATGGCGCGCCGAGCATCGACGCGCTCGGCCACATCGGCCATGACGGCAAGCTGTTCGGCGGGGTCGATGCCGCCGCGGCCACGTCCGACCCGACCGGGTTGGGCGCATCGGGCGTGGGCGGCCATTTGGCGATCGACAAGTTCCCCACCGACCTGCTGATCAACCGCGCGGTGTTGCTCGATGTGGCGCGCCTGGTGATGGGCGGCGCAAACCCGCTGCCGCCAACGTTCGAGATCACTGCCCAGCATTTGATCGACGCCGAGCGTGCACACGGCGTGCGCATCCGCAAGGGCGACACGGTATTCATCCGCACCGGCTGGGGGCAGTACTTCGCCAGCCAGCAGGCGCTGTACGCCGGCGCCGCCTCACCCGGGCCCGGCATCAGCGCGGCGGACTACCTGATCGCACGCGGCGCGCGCATCGTCGGCAACGACACCTTGACGTTCGAGCAGCGCCCGCCCATCGCCACGGTCGAAGGCAAGTTCCAGGTCTTCCCGGTGCACATGCGGCTGATCCCCGACCACGGCGTGTACATCATCGAAAACCTCAACCTTGAAGAGCTCTCGGCCGCGCGCGCCTACGAGTTCACGGTGGTCACGCCGCCGCTGAAGGTGCGCGGCGGCACCGGCTCCGCACTGCGCGCCTTTGCGCTGGTGACGAAGAAGGATTGAGCGTGCGCGGCGCGAACTATTTGGCCCGGGAGCGGCGACGATAGGCGCCGCCCCGTCGCGCGCTGCCGGCGCCTACGCCACCCTGATGCGCGGCTGTGGCGGCCTGGCCGCCGCGGTGGTGGCCGTCATCACGCTGCTGGTGTGCGGCGATGTCATCGGCCGCAACCTCGGGCTGGGCACTTTCAGTTGGATCAACGAAGTGACCGAATACGCGCTGCCCGTGGCCACGCTGGCCGCCGCGCCCTGGCTGATGTGGCGCAACCAGCATGTGCGGCTTGATTTGCTGGGTGCGGTGTTGTCCAGCGCCGCGCAGCGCCGGGTGGACCGTGTGGCCTCGGCCGTGGGCGGGGTTATCAGCCTGCTGGTGGTGTGGTACGGCGTGCGCATGCTGCTCGACAGCCGCGGCGCCGGCAGCCTGGTGATGAAGGCGCTGGTGTTCCCTGAATGGTGGCTGTTCGTGCCGGTGCCCATCGGCTTCGGCTTGCTGGCGCTGGAATGCGGGAGGCGGGTGTTGAACCCATCGGGGCTAACGGAAGAAACAGGCGGGTCGAAATGACCTGGTGGCAGAGTTTGCTGATGCTGTTCGGCGTGCTCACCGTGCTGCTGTTGGTGGGCTTGCCGGCCGGCTTCGCCTTCCTGGCCATCAACCTGATCGGTGCCGTGGTCTACATGGGCGGCGAGGCGGGCTTGATGCAGGTGGTGCGCAACGGCGTCGCCTCCGTCACCAACTTCTCGCTCACGCCGATACCGTTTTTCATCCTGATGGGCGAGGTGCTTTTCCATACCGGCCTGGCCTGGAAGGCGATTGAAAGCTTCGACCGCGCCATTCGCGGCGTGCCCGGCCGCCTGAGCGTGGTGGCCATCGTGGCCGGCACGGTGTTTTCGGCCATCTCGGGTTCCACCATCGCCACCACCGCGCTGCTCGGCGGCTTGCTGCTGCCGCAAATGCTGGCGCGCGGCTACCACCCGCGCCTGGCCATGGGGCCGATCATGGCCATTGGCGGGGTGGACATGCTGATCCCGCCTTCGGCCTTGACGGTGCTGCTGGGCAGCCTGGCCGGCATCTCGATTTCGGGTTTGCTCATCGCCGGCGTGGTGCCGGGTATCTTGTTGGCGGCCATGTTTCTGGCCTACATCATCTTCACCGCCTGGCGCCACCCGGAGCAGGCGCCGCCGTCCGAGCCCGAGCCCACGCAAGGCTGGGCGCGCTGGGGCCCGCTGCTGCTGAACGTGACGCCGCTGGTGCTGATCTTCGTGCTGGTCATCGTGGCCATGTCGGCCGGCTGGGCCACGCCCACCGAAAGCGCCGCGCTGGGCGCGCTGGCCACCGTGGCCGTGTGCGGGCTCTACCGCAGCCTCACGTTCAAGGCGCTGGGCCAGGCGCTAAGCGGCACGGCGGCCATCACCGGGGTGATTCTGTTCATCATCATCGGCGCCACCACGTTCTCGCAGATCCTGTCGTTCTCGGGTGCCACCAATGGCCTGGTGGCCATGGTGAAGGATGCCAGCCTGGCGCCCTGGGCGGTGCTGGCCGGCATGATCGCCATCCTGCTGTTGCTGGGCTGCTTTGTCGACCAGGTGAGCATGATGCTGATCACCTTGCCCTTCTTCATGCCCATGGTGGCGCATTTCGGCTGGGACCCGCTTTGGTACGGCGTGATCTACCTCATCTGCATGCAGCTCGGCCTGTTGACGCCGCCGTTCGGCATGCTGCTGTTCACCATGCGCAGCGTGGCGCCCAAGGAAATTCCCACCAGCGAAATCTTCGCCGCGGTGACGCCCTATGTGCTGATGGGCGTGTTGATGATCGGCCTGGTGCTGCTGATTCCTGGCCTGGCCACCGGGCTGCCGGCGCTGCTGCTGGGCAAGTAGGAGCACGCCATGAGCCCGCCGGGCCGCCCCAAGGGCGAATACCGCAGTGCGCAGCACGAAGGTTTCCTGATGACCCGCCTGCGTGAGCGCCTGAGTTGGGACGGCGAAGCCGGCACGGTGCACGACGGCCCGCGCCGTTATTTGATGCTGCGCCCGGATGTGTTGATGGGCGCCGTGCAGCGGCTTGAAGGCGCAGCGCAGGCGGCCATGCTTGATGCGCTGGCGGCAGCGGTGGCGCAACACGGCGCCGACAGCTTGCGCGCTTATGCCGTGGCCTGCGGCGGCGATGTGGATGCGCTGATCGCAGCCACCGTGCAGGCCGCGGCGGATCTGGGCTGGGGCCGCTGGGCCGTGCAGCGCCAAGGTGTTGAACTGCACCTTCACGCACACGGCAGCCCGTTCGCACAAGGCTGGTGCGACGCGGGCGCCGCGAGCCCGGCGCAAGCGGTGTGCGCACCGATCCGCGGCATGCTGCAAGCGTTGGCCACGCAGGTCTTTGCCGCACCGGCCATCGCCACCGAGTGCGGGTGTGTAGCGGCGGGCCTTGCGCATTGCACCTTTGTGGCCAAGGCCAGGGCATGAACGCCATCGACATCAACGCGCTGGTGCAGCCCAACCAGGTGCACCGCAGCCTGTACACCGACCCGCACATCTTCGCGCTCGAAATGCAGCGCCTGTGGGCACGCAGTTGGCTCTTCGTGGGCCACGACAGCCAGGTGCCGCGAGCGGGCAACTTCATCACCACCACGCTGGCCGGCCAGCCCTTGTTGATGGTGCGGCAGGCAGGCGGCAGGGTGGCCGTTCTGCACAACCGCTGCGCGCACAAGGGCGCGCAATTAACGTTAGAGACAAGCGGTCACGCCGGGCGCACGCTGCAATGCCCGTACCACGGCTGGCGCTATGCCTTGGACGGCCGCCTGCAAGGCCAACCAATGCAAGCCGGCTACGCCGGCAGCGGCTTCGAGCATTGCGCCGCAGCGCAAGGCCTCACGCCCTATGGCGAGGTGGCCGTGCACCGCGGCTTCGTCTTTTCACGCAGCGCGGCCGGTTCGGGTGGGCCGCCGTTCGCCGAATGGGCGGGCGAGTTACTTGAAGCGTTAAGCCTGATGGCTGACCGTTCGCCGCAGGGCCACTTGCGCGTGGCCGGCGGCGTGCTGCGCACCGTGGTGCCGGCGAACTGGAAAATTTACCTGGAAAACATCAACGACGCGGTGCACCCCGTCACCACGCACCAGTCGGTGTCAGACACCGCCAGCGCGGTGTGGGCACGGCAAGGGCAGGGCGCTGCACCGCCGCTGGCCCTGCGCCAGATGTTGCCGTTCGGTTCGGGCTACCGCTTCTTCCAGGCCATGGGCGGCCGGGTGCTGCCGCACGGCCACAGCGTGCTGGGCACGCAGCACAGCATCCACGACGAGTATTCATCCCTGCCCGGCTATGGTGAACAACTCGCCGCCGCGCTCGGCGCGCAGCGCGCGCAAGCGGTGCTGGCCTTTGTGCCGCAAAACGTGGTCTTCTACCCCAGCATGGCCATCAAGGGCGCGCCACTGGTGATGCGCGTGATCCGTCCGCTGGAGGTGGACCACACCTTGGTCGAAGCCTGGGCTTTTGAAGCCATGGGTGCGCCGGCGCAACTGCTGGAAAGCGCGCTCACCTACAACCGCGTGGCGTTTTCACCAGCGTCCATCGTGGCGCACGATGACCTGCATTTGTTCGAGTGCGTGCAGCAAGGGCTGGTGGCGCAGGGCAACGAGTGGGTCAGCTTGCACCGGGAGGCCGGGGTGCACGGTGATGGGCGCGAGGTCAGTGGGACGGATGAGGCACTGCTGCGGAACCAGTATGCGGCTTGGTGCGCGGGGATGCGGTCAGGTGGCGACTGATTGCGGTGTTTTGGTAATGGCTCACGACAGGAGCCGTGGTATTCGCAGATCACTCGCCACCATATATTATTCTTGGAAAAAACGGCTTAACAATTAACTCCATCCGCGCCGTTCACGATATGTTCTGACTAAACGTTGCTCTTGTACCAGAGCACGATGTCCGAGAACTTTCCACTCCCGGCAGTGACTTCAATTCTCAAACGGATGTTCACCCCTCCGAACACGTTACCGCCGATGACCTCTTGGCGGACATGACCGCTCATGGCAGGGAGTGGGGTGGATGTGATGATCGGGATGACCTCGTCATTGCCGTCGACGACTCCCCTGACAATGGACATCTTGAAGGTCATTCCAGCGGCATCTGGGTCAACCATATACGACAAAACTGACTGACTTGCGAAGTTCAGTTGGTCAAGACTAAGCACGAGATTGAGAATCGGCGTCTGGCCTGCGCCGACTCCGAGCGTGTTTAAACTATCCATCACAGTACTGTAGTTTGCAACATTAGGCATTTAATTCTCCTGAGTATCGAGAAAGGTGCTTTAGATTGAAGCGGCGACTGTCGTAGCACCCAATATACGGCGGTTGCCTGACGGAAATGTAGGCGTTAACGGGACGTTGGCACAGACCTACAACCGCGTGGCGTTTTCACCGGCGCCGATCGTGGCGCACGACGATCTGCATTGTTCAAGTGCGTGCAGCAAGGGCTGGCGGCGCAGGGCAACGAATGGGTCAGCTTGCACCGCGAGCCGGGCGTGCAAGGTGCTGAGCGCGAGGTGAGCGGCACGGGCGAGGCGCTGCTGCGCAATCAATACGCGGCTTGGGTGGCGGGCATGCTGCCTGGCGCTGAACCGGCTGCGGCGGGTTGATGGCGCCGCGTGCCGCCCGATCAGATCACAGCAAGCCTTCAGCCACCAGCGCCTGGCGCAGCGCGTCAAAGCACAGCGGGTCGATCGCCGTGCCGACGCTTTCGCCCATCATTTCCAGCGTGCGCGGGATCGGCACCGCGCCGCGGTAGGGCCGCTCGGCGGTGATGGCGTCGAAGATGTCGGCGGTGGTGATGATGCGGGTCTCGATCGCGATCTGGTCGCCACGCAGGCCCAGCGGGTAGCCCTGGCCGTCGAGCCGCTCGTGGTGGGCCGCGGCGATGCGGCCGAGCTCGGCGAAGGCCTCGATGCGGCACAGGATGTCTTGCGTGAGCAAGGCGTGGCGTCGCACGGCGACCCATTCGTCGGCGTCCAGCTTGCCTGGCTTGTCGAGCACGGCATTGCTCACGCCGAGCTTGCCCAGGTCGTGCAGCAGCGCGCCGCGTCGCAACCAACGCCGGCGCGGCTCGGCCAGGCCCAGTTGCGCGGCGATGGCGTCGGTGTACTTGGCCACGCGCTCGCTGTGGCCGCTGGTGTAGGGGCTCTTGCTGTCCACCACCTGGCCGAAGGCCGCGGCGATGTCGTCCAGGTACTCGTCGTCGAGCGCCACCTCGTGTTGGCCGGGTTCCAGCGCGCGCACGGCAGCGTCGACCTCAGGTGCTGACAGCATGGTCCAGAACGCCGGCTCCAGCCCCACGCGGGTGAAGGCCTGCACCAGGCGCGGTTCGAACCAGGTGCCGCCACGCGCCGCCACCTCGGCCAGCGCAGCGGCCGGGCCGGCAGTGAGGTGGAACACATCCACCACTTGCGCCAGCAGTGCAATGCGCGCGTACAGCGGGATCTGCTCGCCTTGGATGCCCGTTGGCTTGCCCTGGCCGTTCCAGTGCTCGTCGAGCGCCGCGATGCCCGCGGCCACGGCTTCGGGAAAGCGCAGTTGCCGTGCGATGTCGGCGCCGCGCGTGCAGCGCGTCTGGATCAGTTGCGTGGCGATCTCCGGGCCGTTGCGCATGATGTGCAGCGTGGCCTTCAGGCGCTGCGCGAGCCCGGCATTCAGGCCGGTGTGCGTGAAGACGAAGCGCAGCATCTGCGGCAGCCCTGCGCCCACGGTCTTGAAGTCGTGCTTGAAGTGGCGGTCGTCAGTGAGGTAGAGCTCGCAGATGCGCGCCGCATTGCTGCTGCAGCCCAGGTCTTTCAGCAGCAGTGTGTAGTACAGCTCCCACAGCTCACGCTCGCCCAACCCGAGTGCGCGCCCCAGGTGCATGCCGATCCAGCAGGTGCGCACGCAGTGCCCGGGCGGCTGGCCTTCGGTGATGTCGAGGGCGCGGCTCAGGGCACCGATCAGCTCGGCCAGCTTGAGCGTCTTCGGGCTGCATTCGGCGGCGTCGATGGCTGTCAGGCGGAGTCGGTCCATCCGAGCCGTATCGGCCGTCGTGGCGCGAACTTGAAGCGCTGCGCAGCTTCAAAGGCCTTCTTGATGAGTGCACCGATGCCACCGCCTGCGCGCCGCGCAGCTCATCGACGCGCAGGTCAGCGGCGCGCCGCTTCCAGCAGCGAAATCAGAGCACCGAGATGCGCACGATCGACCCGCGCGTCAGCACATACAGCGCGCCGTCGTGGCCCACCAGCATGTCCACCGGCGAACCGCTCACCTGGGCGAAGCTGTAGGCCTGGGCGTTGGCGTTGGCGAAGTCAAGCACGCCGATGAAGCCGCCGGCGAAGTCGGCGAAGAAGTAGTGGCCGCGGTAGGTCGCGGGGAACAGGCCCGCGCCGCCGCTCGTCGGGTAGAACGCGCCCCCTGCAATGGCCTGGCCGGTGAAGAAGCCGCCGGGGCCCGAGCCCGCCGGCGTGGCCGGGCCGTGCCCATAGGCGAACAGCGGCGCCGTCACGCCGGCCGTCACGTTCGCCGGCCCTTCGGAGCCTGGCCAGCCGTAGTTGGCGCCGGCGGCGCCGAGGTTGACTTCTTCCCAGGTGTTCTGGCCCACGTCGTTGATGTGCATGCGCCCGGTGCCCGGCTGCACGGCCAGGGTGAAGGGGTTGCGCAGCCCGTAGGCCCACACGGCGCGGCCCAGGCCGGTGGCCGTGTTGGCGAAGGGGTTGTCGGCAGGGATGGAGCCGTCGTCGTTCAGCCGCAGCACCTTGCCGAACGGGTGGTTCAGGTTCTGCGCCAGCGCGCCGTCGGCGTTGTCGCCCACGGCGACGTAGAGCTTGCCGTCGGCGCCGAACTTCATGCCGCCGCCGTTGTGGTTGGTGGCGACTGAAAGGTTCGTCAGGTCGATGATCACTGCCTCCGGGCCGGTGGCGACATCGCCCGTGGCCACGAAGCGGCTGACGCGGTTGTTGCGCGCGCTGCCATTGATGCGTGTGTGGTAGACGTAGACGAAGCGGTTGCTCGCGAAATCAGGGTGCGTGGCCACGCCGATGAGCCCGCGCTCGCCGCTGCCGTCAACCGCCAGGCTCGCGAAGGGGGCGGCGAGCAGCACGCCGTTCTTCACGACGCGAAGGTTGCCGCCTTGCTCGGCCACGAAGATGCGGCCGTCGCTGGCCTGGGCGAAGGCAGTGGCGTTGGCCAGCCCGCCCGCCCAGCTCTCGGTCTTGCTGAAGCCGGCCGGCAGGTCGCGGCTGCCGGCAAAGCGCACCACGGCGCTGGACCAGTCGGAACGGTTGCCGGCGGCGTCGCGCCCGCGCGCGCGCAGCACGTGCTGGCCGCTGGCCCACTGGCTGGTGTCGATGGTTGTGGCGTAGGGAACCGTGGTGTCCTCGCTGCCGACCGCGGCACCGTCAACCTGGAACTCGACCGCCACGGTGCCCGCATTCGCCGCCGCCGTGGCGCTGAGCGTGAGCATGCCGGCCAGGGCGTCGGCGAAGCCGGCTGGCGCCGTGAGCGTGACGGCCTGCGGCGGCCCGCCGGGGTCACCGCCGCCGCCGCCGCAGGCCTGCAACGCCGGCAGCACAGCCAGCGCCAGCACGGCCGCCAGCCGAACACGGGCGGCACGGCGTGCGCGATCAATACAGGTGGCTCGAACCATTCACTTCTCCTCATTGCCTCACTGGCCTGGCGCAGCCGTGCAGCTGCGCGTCAGCCCATCTTCACCGCCGTGCCGCTGACGCACACCATCATCATGCCGTTGGCCTCGCCGAGCACTTCGTAGTCGAAGTCCAGGCCGACGATGCCATCGGCGCCGAGTTCACGCGCGGCGGCCATCATGTCGTCCACCGCTGCGCCGCGCGCGCCCGACAGCGCGCGCTCGTAGCCGCCGGCGCGGCCGCCGACGACATCGCGCACCGACGAGAACAGGTCGCGGAAGATGTTGGCGCCGATGATCGCCTCGCCATTCACCACGCCCAGATAGGCCGCCACCTTCGGCCCGCCGCCGTCGCCCGTGGGCACCACGGTGGCGAGAAAGAAGCCGCTGTCCTTCTTCGAAAACCAGCCCATTGCAACACCTCCGTTGAGTCGTTAGCCGATCGCCGCCGCGTGACTGGGGCGCGCGGGGCGGTGAGTCGAATTGTCACCACCGCGGCGCTGCAAGCGCCCGACCGAGCATTGCCGCACCGGCGCCGCCGGCGGCCTGAACGCGATGGGCCGGCCTGGGGCGCCGCGCGGAGGCCGCGCCGAGGCCGCAGCCGCAAGCGGTGATCAGCATGGCGCTCATGTCAATCGTTATTCCATCTTGATGGTGGCAATCACCGGGCGGAACTGATCCATCTGCTTGCGCAGCACCGCGTCTTGCTCGGCCGCTGAAGAACCCACGGGCTCGGCCGCCAGATCCAGCAGCTTCTTGGCCACCTCGGGGTGGCGCACGGCGGCGGCCACTTCGCGCTGCAAGCGTTCGATGATGTCGCGCGGCGTCTTGCCCGGCACGAACAGGCCGTTCCAGCCCTCGGCTTCGAGCCCCGGGAAACCCATTTCCCGAACGGTGGGCACGTCGGGCAGCGCGGCGATGCGCCTGGCGCCGAAGGTGGCCAGCGCCTTGAGCGTGCCGGCCTTGATCTCGGCCAGCGAAGACGAAAGCTGGTCACCGCCGATCTGGATCCGCCCGGCCAACAGCTCCTGCTTCAGCGGCGCCGCGCCCTTGTAGGGGATGTGCGTCATCGCCACCTTGGCGTCGCGGTTGAAGGCTTCGCCCAGCACGTTCATGGCGGAGCCGGGGCCGGTCGAGCCGTAGTTGTATTGCAGGGTCTTGTCGCGCTGCAGCAGGTCGGCCAGTTCGCGCAGGTTCTTCACCGGCACACTGGGGTGGGCGGTCAACACGAAGGGCACGTTGACGGCCACCGAAACGCCCGCGAAGTCGGTGTCGATGTTGAACGGCGAGCGGTTGGCCAGCGCGGCGGCCACCGAAGCCAGCGGGAACGTGATGTTGTGCATCAGCAGCGTGTAGCCGTCGGGCGCGGCCTTGGCCACCGCGTCGGCGCCGATCATTCCGGCCGCGCCGCCGCGGTTCTCGACCACCACGCTCTGGCCCAGCGTTTCGCTCAACCGCTGCGCCAGGATGCGCGCCACGACATCGGTGGTGCCGCCGGGCGGGAAGGGCACCACGATGCGCAGCGGCCGCGCCGGATAGGCCTGCGCCAGCGCCGATTGCCAGGCGCCGGGCGCCAGGCTGGCCGCGGGCAGCGCCAGGGTGGTCATGAGCAGCGTTCTTCGATCCAGCGCCATGGGGTCACCTTCTGCGTCTTGATGTGGCAGCCGTTGTACCACCGCCCGGCAGAATTCCAGCCAATTCCACCCCATTGCAGACTGCATACTTGCCGGCACAGCGGCGCCGCCGGCGCGCCCAGAATCAACGCCTCACGCTGCCCATGTAGCTGCCAACCCAACCCACCATGGCCGAACGTTCCTTCGTTGAAGAAGTCAAGAAGCTGCGCCTGGGCGCGGGCGAGGTGTTCCATGGCGAAGGCATCCTGGCCGTGACCAAGGCCTTGCTCGAATCGGGCGTGGCTTATGTGGCTGGTTATCAAGGTGCGCCGATTTCGCATTTGATGGATGTGCTGGCCGATGCGCAAGACATCCTGGCCGACCATGGCATTCACTTCGAAAACAGCGCCAGCGAGGCCACCGCGGCGGCCACGCTGGCGGCCAGCGTGAACTACCCGCTGCGCGGCGCGGTCACGTTCAAGGGCGCGGTGGGCGTGAACGTGGCCAGTGATGCGCTGGCCAATTTGGCTTCAGGCGGCGTCACCGGCGGCGCGCTGGTCATCGTGGGTGAAGACTACGGCGAGGGCAGCTCAATCATGCAAGAGCGCAGCCACGCCTTTGCGATGAAGTCGCAGATTTGGCTGCTCGACCCGCGGCCCAACCTGCCCAGCATCGTGCAGGCGGTGAAGGATGGTTTCGATTTGAGCGAGGCCAGCCACACACCGGTGATGCTTCAGTTGCGCATTCGCGCCTGCCATGTGCACGGCCAGTTCACGGCCAGCGCGAACCGTCGCCCCAGCTTCACGCTGCGCGAAGCCATGGACAACCCGCAGCGCGACGTGAGCCGCATCGTGCTGCCACCGGCCAGCTTCGCGCACGAGAAGGAAAAGGTGATGCAGCGCTGGCCGGCGGCAGTGAAGTTCATCCAGGAACGTGGCCTGAACGAGTTCTTTGCTGAAGGGGCTGATGACATCGGCATCATCGTTCAGGGCGGCAGCTATAACACCTTGCTGCGTGTGCTCGAACGCCTGGGCGTGGCCGATGTGTTCGGTGCCAGCCAGGTGCCGCTGTATGTGATGAACGTGGCCTACCCGGTGGTGGATGCTGAAGTGCAGCGCTTCTGCGCCGGCAAGCGCGCGGTGCTGCTGGTGGAAGAAGGCCAGCCCAACTTCATCGAGCAGAACATCGCCAGCATCTTGCGCAGCGCGGGTGAGCCGGCGGCGCTGCACGGCAAGGACATGCTGCCCCTGGCTGGCGAATACACCGCGGCCGAAGTGCTGGCCGGCGTGCG
>JAYUQE010000520.1:0-7192 GCA_043756905.1 Burkholderiales bacterium
GATTGCGCCGAAGCCTTCGACAAGGTGAGCGGTAAGGCCGTGGTCAGCGCGATCCAGCCCAACGCCAGCGAACAAGCGCGCGTGGCGGCGCTCAACATGGCCGGCAAGAGCGGCTCGCTGCGCACCGTCACGCTGGTCAACGTGCTCGACACCCTGGGACTGGTGTCCACCAGCTTTGGCGCCTGGGAAGGCGTCCCCGGCGGCGAGCATGTGGAACTGACCGACCGCGCCAATGGCCGCCACCTGAGCCTTCAATTCAAAGACGATCTGCTGGTCGGCTGCAACAGCGTGGGCTGGACCAACCATGTCGGCGTGATGCGCGGCCTGGTCGAAGGCCAGGTCAGCCTGGGCGGCTGGAAGCAGCGCCTGCTAGAGGACCCGACCCAGCTGATGGCCGCCTACCTGGCGAGCGCGCAGGCGCAGGAGCAGAGGGCGCTCGTCAAGGCATGATCCCGCGATGCGGATCACCTTCAAGCTCTACGCCAGCCTGACCCAGTACCTGCCGGCCGACGCGCGGCGCAGCAACCAGGTTCCGCTCGACATCGCCGAGGGCACGCCGATCTCGAAAATCATCGAGCCGTTCGGCCTGCCGGAAAAGCTGGTCCATCTGGTGCTCGTCAACGGCGTGTATGTGCCGCCCGAGCAGCGCCTGAGCTTCGTGCCCAAGGAGGGCGACGTACTGGCCATCTGGCCGCCGATCGGTGGGGGCTGAGGCGGGTGCAGGCCGGGTACGCCGCGCAGTTCGAGCGCGAGATGGGTTGCACCGAAGCCGAGTTGACGCGGTGGCTGCCGGGCGCCGTGCGCGGGCGCGAGGTTGATCTGTCGACCGCGAGTGCCGACGTGGCCATCGACGCGGGCCGGCTCACGCTGCGCTGGCAGACCTTGCCGGCGCGTCAGATCGCGCTGGTGTGCCTGCCGCGACTGCGCGTTGAGTTCGAGTTCGTCGACGTGAGCGCGGCCGCGCGCCAGGACTTCATGCGTTACTTCGACCTCTACACGCAGCGCGGAGGCGGGTGAAATTGATCCACCCGAAGCGCCTGCGGCGCCTCCCCCCAGGGGGCGACGCCAGTGGCCCGGCACAGCCGATTCCACGGCGTCCGCTGGATGGCAACCGATTCATGTGTTGGGGGTCGCGCGAAGCGCGCTGGAGCAACTGAAGTGGGCGAGCGTTTTCAGCGCTCCGACGTGGCGCACGCGCACGCTGTTGGGCTAGGCCTGGGCCAGATCGGCGCGCAGCCGCGCGTCCGTCACATCGAGTTCGCTGGCGAGTGCCGCGCGCCGGGCGGCACTCAGGTGCGCCGACATCGGCAACTGCAGCAGCGGCACCATGACCAGGCTACAGACCGACAGCCCTCAAGCGTTGCTCATCGCCCGAACTTCGCCGATCGTCGTCACACCCGTCAGGACCTTCTCGATCCCGTCCTGGCGCAAGGTGCGCATGCCATCGATCAGCCCCTGCCGCTGCAACTCCTCGACCCGTCTGCCGGTCTGGATCAAGCGGCGCAATTCACGCGTCACGATCAACAACTCGTGCAGCGCCGCGCGGCCACGGCGGCCCGTGCCCTCGCAGTGCTTGCAGCCCGGCGCGTCGTGGTGCAGCAGCTCACCCTGGCTCGCGAACCGTGTCTGCCAGTCGGCCATGACATGCGCACGCTCGGGCTGCATGTCGGGCGGGAAGGCGTGGCTGTGGTCGAGCACCAGTTCGTCGACTTCTGCCGGCGTGGCCTGGCGCGCCGTGCGGCAGTGCGGGCACAGGCGCCGCACCAGGCGCTGCGCCAGCACGGCGAGCAAGGAGTCGCCGAAGTTGAACGGGTCCATGCCCATGTCGAGCAGGCGTGTCACGGTTTCACACGCGCTGTTGGTGTGCAACGTGCTCATCACCAGGTGGCCCGTGAGCGAGGCTTCAACCGCCATCTGTGCCGTTTCGCTGTCGCGAATTTCACCCACCATGATCACATCCGGGTCGGCGCGCAAAAACGCCTTCAGCGCCTTGGCGAAAGTGAAGTCGATCTTCGGGTTGACCTGCACCTGGCGGATGCCGGCCTGGGTGATTTCCACCGGGTCTTCGGCAGTCCACAGCTTGCGCTCCGGGGTGTTGATGAAGCCCAGCACCGAATGCAGCGTGGTCGTCTTGCCCGAGCCCGTGGGGCCCACGCACAGCAGCATGCCGTAGGGGCGTTCCGAGGCCGCCTTGAGCTTGCGCAGGTTCTCGGGTGCCAGGCCCAGGTCGTTCAGCGGAATCGGCTTGGCCGACGCCAGCAGGCGCAGCACCGCGTCTTCCAGGCCGTTGTTGGTGGGGATGGTGGCCACGCGCAGTTCGAGCCGCGCGCCGGGAACGAACTTGCCGAAATTAATCTTGCCGTCTTGCGGCTTGCGGCGCTCGGAAATGTCGAGGTCGCACATGATCTTGATGCGCGCAATCAGCGCACTGCGGTAGGTGTGCGGCAGCTCGATGTAGGGGCGCAGCAGGCCGTCCTTGCGAAAGCGGATCTTCACCTTCTGCTTGCCCGGCTGGCATTCCACATGGATGTCCGACACGCCTTGCGTTTGCGCCTCGACGATCATCGAATTGATCAGCCGCACCAGCGAGTTGTCGCTTTGCTCGATCTGCGACGCATCGCCGTCTTCGTGCTCGCCACCGGTTTGCTGTTCGAGTGACGCCAACAGTTTGCCGGCGTCGTCAAGCTCGTAGTCGCTCGAACCTTCGGCCTCTGCAGCCGCCAGTTTGGCCGCCTGCACGTCGGCGCCCATGCGTTCATAGGCCTTGTCGATGGCGCCGGGCAGCGCTTGCGAAAACGCCAGCACGGGCAACACCTTGCCCTGGATGGCGAATTCGATCTCGTCGATCTTGTCGGGCCGCGACGGGTCGTCCAGCGCCACGATCAGCCGCCCGGCTCGCAGCAGCAGCGGCAGCGCCTGCAAGCGCGTGGCCACCGGGTAGGGCAGTTTGGCCAGCGCGTCGGTCTCGGCCGGGAAGTTGGTCACGTCCACCAGCGGGTAGCCCATTTTGCGCGCCAGCGCGGTTTGCAGGTCGGGCCGGGTCACGTAACCCATGCGCACCAGCACCTCGCCCAGCGGCACGCTGCGGTCTTCGCGCTGCTGCGCCAGGGCTTCATTGAGCTGGTCGGTGGTGATGAAGCCCAGGGCGATGAGTGCCTCGCCGATGCGCACCATGGGCATGCGCGACTGCTGGGCGATGGCCTCCACCAGTTGTTCCGGTGTGACGATCTGCTTGGTCAGCAGGATGTCGCCGATCTTCTGGTGGCGCAGTTGGCTTTGCTGTTCCAACGCAGACTGCACTTGCTGCGGCGTGGCCAGGTGTTGTTCGATCAGCACTTCGCCGATACGCTGGCCGATGTCGGCGTGGCTGTACGCGGCGCGTGGCACGAAGCTGCGGCGCAGGTGGCCGGCCTCACCCAATGGCTCGAACAGGAACAGCCCGGACTCGGTTTCCACATGCCCCAGCGTCTGTCCTTCCAGCGCGGGCGCGCCGTTCAGGGCGATGTTGAACTTGGTGCTGGTGGCGCGGTCCAGGCTTTGCAGGGCCGCGTCGCCAGTGGGCACGGGCTGGCGCGTCAAAGGCTCGGTGAGGATCAAGCGGCGAAACTGCGAAAAGCGCAACGGCATGGCGCTGCGTGCTGGCGCCACGATCACCTGGGCCACGCTGGAGCCGGTGTCCAGCATCACCAACTGGCCCTTCATCAGCCGGCCGTTGGTGCCTTCGATTTCACAGCCCAGCGGCTCCATCATGGGCTGAGGCGGGGCGTAGCTGGCAAACGGCGGCGTCGGCCAGGAAAAGCGCTCTTGGGCGTCAGGTGGCGCAGCACCCTCCTGCGGCACCAGGCTGAGCGGCGGCATTGAAAGATCGGACATGTGGGCGCTTCCCCGGGGCAGGCGTGTACGGCGGCGCCCGAGCCGGGCGCTACGCTGGTTGGGCCCATCCTAGGTTCACCGCCGCGCGGCAAAGCGCAAAAAAGCCAGGCGCGCGGCGCGCTATTTGTACCGCGTTGGCCGAGCCTGCGGCGTGCGTGGCGTCAGCCGCGCATTTGCTGCGGCAGCCAGGTCACGATCTGCGGGAAGGCGTAGATCAGGCCGAGCGCGGCGATCATCAAGAAGAAGAAAGGCAGCGCGACGCGCGCGATCCAGCCGATCTCACGCCCCGTCATGCCTTGCAGCACGAACAGGTTGAAGCCCACGGGCGGCGTGATCTGCGCCATCTCCACCACCAGCACGATGAAGATGCCGAACCACAGCGTGTCGATGCCGGCCTTCTGGATGGTGGGCAGGATCACGCCCATGGTCAGCACCACCATCGAGATGCCATCGAGAAAACAGCCCAGCACGATGTAGAAAACGGTGAGCGAGGCCAGCAGTTGAAACGGCGTCAAGCCCAGCGTGCCGATCCATTCGGCCAGGTGACGCGGCAGGCCGATGTAGCCCATGCTCAACGTGAGGAACGCCGCACCGGAAAGTATCAGCGCGATCATGCAATACAGCCGCGTGCCGCCCAACAAGCTTTCCTTGAACGTTAACCAGGTCAGCGACCCCTGGGCGGCACTGATCACCAGCGCGCCCAGCACGCCCAGCGCCGCCGCCTCGGTGGCGGTGGCGATGCCGCTGTAGATGCTGCCCAACACGGCCACGATCAGCAACACCACCGGTATCAGATAGCGCGACTCGCGCAGCTTGGCGCCCAGGCTCATGCGCAAGTCGGCCGGCGGCACGAGCGTGGGGTGGCGCAGCGCCCAGTAGACCAGGTAACCCGAAAACAGCGCCGCCAGCATGATGCCCGGCAGCACGCCGGCGATGAACAACTGGGCGATGGAGACATCGGCGCTGACGCCGTAGACGATCATGATGATCGACGGCGGTATCAGCAGGCCCAGCGTGCCGGCACCGGCCAGCGAGCCAATCGAAATGCCATCGGGGTAACCGCGCTTTTTCAGCTCGGGCAGGCTCATCTTGCCGATGGTGGCGCAGGTGGCCGCGCTGCTGCCCGACACCGCCGCGAAGATGGCGCAGCCCACCACGTTCACATGCAGCAGCCGGCCCGGCAGGCCTTGCAGCCACGGCGCCAGGCCGCGAAACATGTCGTGGCTCAGGCGCGTGCGAAACAGAATCTCACCCATCCACACGAACAGCGGCAGGGCCGTTAACGTCCAGCTTGAGGCGCTGCCCCAGATGGTGACGGCCATGGCATCGCCCGCCGGGCGGCTGGCAAAGAGCTGCATGCCGATCCACGCCACACCTGAAAGCGTCAGGCCGATCCAAACCCCGCTGCCCAGAATGAGGAACAGCGTGGTGACGAGCAGGGCGGTGATGGCGAGATCGTTCATTCGCTGCGCGCCGCCACATCGCCCGTGCCGCGGCGCCCGCGCACTTCAAGCACCAATTCGTCGATGAAGGCCACGGCCAGCAGTGCCGTGCCGAGGGCCATGCCCAGTTGCGGCAGCCACAGCGGCGTGGCGTCGTTGCTGGTGGAAATGTCGTTGAAGGCATGCGACTGCCACACCAGCCGCGCGCTGTAGTAGGCACTCAGCAGCGCCAGCGCGCTGGCCGCGGCCAGGGCCCAGATTTCCAGGCGGCGCCGCGCCGGGCCGTGTAGCGCACCCAGCAGCAGCGTCACGCGGATGTGCTCGCCGCGCTTGAGCGTGTGCGCCAGCGCCAGGAAGCCGGCGCCGGCCATCAGGTAGCCGGCATAGGCATCGGTGCCGGGCACATGAAAGTGCAGCAGCCGGCTGAAGATGGACAGCAGCACCATCAGCAACAAGCCCAGCATGAACAGGGCCGCCAGCCCGGCGGCCCCGTCGTAAAGCGCGTCGAGAAACCGGCGCACTGCGGCCTTACTTGCGGTAAGCGTCGATCAGCGCCTTGCCTTCGGCACCGCTCTTTTCAAGCCATTCCTTGAGCAGCGTGTCGCCCACCTTGGCCATGTCGGCCTTGAGCTGGGGCGGCGGCGGCAAGATGTTCATGCCGTTGGCCTTGAGCTTGTCCAGCGTTTCGCCATTGGCCTTCTTGGCCGCAGCCAGTCCGCGCGCTTCAGCGTCGGCGCCGGCCTTGAGCAAGGCGTCTTGGGTGGGCTTGTCCAGCGCCTTGAACGCCGCAGCGTTGACCAGGATCACGTTCTTCGGCAGCCAGGCCTGCGTGTCGTACCAGTACTTCACGTGTTCGTGCAGCTTGCTGTCCCACCCGGTGGAGCCGCTGCTCATCATGCTTTCGGCCACGCCGGTGGCAAAGGCCTGGCTCACTTCAGCGGCCTGCACGGTCACGGGCTGGGCACCCACCAATTCGGCGATGCGGCTGGTAGCGGGGTTGTAGGCGCGCCACTTCACACCTTTCAAATCAGCCGCGCTGGCCAGCGGCTTCTTGCTGTAGATGCCCTGCGGCGGCCACGGCACGGCGTACAGCGCCATCAGGCCCTGCTCGGCCAGCTTCTTGTCGAAGAACGGGCGCTGCGCCTGCCACAGCTTCACCGATTCATCCCAACTGTCGGCCAGGAAGGGCAGGGCGTCGGCGCCGAACAATGGCCACTCGTTCGAGAAGTTGGAGATCAGCACCTCGCCGATCTGCGCCTGGCCGCCTTGCACCGCGCGCTTGATCTCGGGTGCCTTGAACAGCGACGCGCCGACGTGCACGGTGATCTTGAGCTTGCCGGCGGTGGCTTTGTCCACATCGTTGGCAAAGTCGACCAGGTTGATGGAGTGGAAATTGGTGGCGGGGTAGGCCGCGGGCAGGTCCCACTTGGTTTGGGCCTGGGCCGTGGCGGCAATCGCCAGAAGCGCGGCCATAGTGAGCAGGGGGTGGTGCAATTTCACGGGTTCTCCTGGGGGCGAGTGCGGAACAAACAAGACGCGGAACAAACAAGACACGGAACAAACAAGACGCGCAGCATGAGGGTGCCAGCGCGGCGCATTCATCGGGGTTTGCCTTAGGGTGGGCAAGGCCAGGTGCGGCCGGTGAGGGAACGATGCACGGCGGTGCCGCATGTCATTCGGATAAATTCGGGCGCGGTTCTCAATCAATGCCTGTACGCACCACCCACCCACACGCGCCACGCGCACCGGCCTTGCCAGGCGCGTGCCGGGCCGGCGGCGCAAGCGCGTCAGCATGGCGATGACGGCGTTTCTTGGCGTGCTGATGCTCGACACCCACTTCCCGCGGCCCTTCGGCGACGCGGGCAACCCGGCCAGCT
>JAYUQE010000521.1:0-7188 GCA_043756905.1 Burkholderiales bacterium
CCGCCCTGCATGAACAGCACCTTGTAGTGGGCCGGAATCGCCAGCAACTCGCGCAGCAGGCTTTCGGCCTCGGCGTGGATGGCGATGAACTCCTTGCCGCGGTGGCTCATCTCCATCACGCTCATGCCGCTGCCGCGCCAGTCGAGCATCTCGGCGGCCGCCTGGTGCAGCACGGGTTCAGGCAGCGCGGCGGGGCCGGCTGAAAAATTGAAAACGCGGGTCATCGAACAAATCTCCGGGGGCTTGAAGCGGGGGTCAGTGGCGCATGGGGCACACTGCGGGCGCGCATTCTCCCATCGCCCACACCATGTTCGATCTCACGCCCCGCAATGACCTTTTCAGCGCTGAACACGAGGCGTTTCGCGCCAGCTTGCGCGCCTTCGTGCAGCGCGAAATCGAGCCGCATGTGAACCAGTGGGACGAAGCCGGCGGCTTTCCGCGCGAGCTACACAAAAAAGCCGCCGCCATCGGCCTGCTCGGCATGGGTTACCCGGAAGAACTTGGCGGCACGCCCAGCGACGTTTTTTACAGCCTGGTCAGCGCTGAAGAGCTGGCCCGGCCCGGTTGCGGCGGCGTGCAAACCGGCCTGGGTACACATCAGATTGCTCTGCCGCCCATTCGCGACAGCGGCAGCCAGTGGCTACAAAGGCGGGTGATTCCGCCGGTGTTGGCGGGCGACAAGATTGCGGCGCTGGCGATCACCGAGCCTGGCGGCGGCAGCGACGTGGCCGCGCTGCGCACCACGGCGCGGCGCGATGGCGACCACTATGTGCTCAACGGCGAAAAAACATTCATCTCCAGCGGCATGCGGGCTGATTACCTGACCGTGGCCGTGCGCACCACGCCTGAAAGCGCCCCCAGGCCGACGAATACGTCGTCCGCCCCCCGAGGGGGTATGAGTGAAGTGGCAGAGCCACATTCACTCATGAGCCGCGGCGCCGGCGGCATTTCGCTGCTGCTGGTGGACGGCGACACGCCGGGCCTGGCGCGCAGCGCGCTGAGCAAGATGGGCTGGTGGTCGTCCGACACCGCGCACCTGCGCTTCGATAACTGCCGCGTGCCGGTGGCGCACTTGATTGGCGCTGAAGGCGAAGGCTTCAAGGCCATCATGCGCAACTTCAACCAGGAGCGCTTGATGATGGCCGCGCTGTCGTATTCATACGCCCAGGCCTGCACTGAAGAAGCCCTGGCCTGGGCGCGCGAACGCAAGACTTTCGGCGCGGCGCTGGTCGAACGCCAGGTCATCCGCCACAAGCTGGTTGACATGGTCACCGCGGTGGAGCAGGCCCGCGCGTTTGTCTACGACCTGGCCTGGCGGCTGCATCACAAGACCGAACGCGCTGACGTGCTGGTCGCGCGCACCTGCATGGCCAAGGTGGTGGCCACGCGGGCGATGCAGTTGTGCACCGATTCAGCCGTGCAGATCCTCGGCGGCATGGGCTTCATGCGCGGCACCAAGAGCGAGCGGCTGTACCGCGAAACCAAGGTCATGATGATCGGCGGCGGCAGCGAAGAGATCATGAAAGACCTGGCCGCACGGCAACTCGGCTTATGAGCGCGCCCGGCCGCCCGAAGGGCGAATACCGGAGTGCGAAGCACGAAGGTACTCCAGTGAGCGCGCCGGGCCGCTCCCAAGCGCTCATCCCGAAGCACGCAGTGCGCAGGGCAGTCCAATGAATAATTTCAGCTTTTTCTGGCACGACTACGAAACCTTCGGCCGCGTACCCCGGCGCGACCGGCCGGCGCAATTCGCGGGGGTTCGCACCGATGCCGAGTTGGATGAGATCGAGGCGCCGCTACAGCTTTATTGCCAGCCCGCGCCCGATGTGCTGCCCGACCCCGAAGCCTGCTTGCTCACCGGCATCTTGCCGCAGACCTGCCTGGAACGCGGCATCACCGAGGCGCCCTTCGCCGCGCAGATCGAAGCAGAGCTGGCGCGCCCGGGCACGGTGGGCGTGGGCTACAACTCGATTCGTTTTGATGATGAGGTGACGCGGCATCTGTTCTGGCGCAACCTCATCGACCCCTACGCCCGCGAATGGCAAAACGACTGCGGCCGCTGGGATTTGCTCGATGTCGTGCGCGCGGCGCGGGCGCTGCGCCCCGGCGGAATGAACTGGCCCACGAACGAGGACGGCCGCGCCTCGTTCAAGTTGACCGATCTGACCGCCGCCAACGGCCTGGCGCATGAAGCGGCGCACGACGCGCTGTCAGACGTGCGCGCCACCCTTGCGCTGGCCCGGGCCATCAGGAAAGCACAGCCGAAGCTTTGGGACTTTTGCCTGCGCCTGCGCCGCAAGGAGGCGGTGCTGCATGAAATGGGTGTGGGCCGGCCGTTCATCCACATCTCGGGCCGCTATGCCAGTGAGCGTGGCTGCACGGCCATCGTCTGGCCGCTGGCGCCGCACCCGCAGCACAAGAACGAAGTCATCGTCTGGGACTTGGCGGCCGACCCGGCTGAGCTGTTCGATCTGAATGCACAACAGGTGCGCGAACGCCTGTTCGTGCGCAACGATGAATTGCCCGAGGGCGCGGCGCGGCTGCCGATCAAGACCATCCACTTGAACCGCTCGCCCATCGTCGTGGGCCAGCTCAAGACGCTGACGCCGGCGCTGGCCGGGCAATGGGGCATCAATGTCGAGCAATGCCTGCGCCATGCCGAGGTGGCGGCGCGTGGTGCCTCGAAGCTGGCCGGCCTGTGGATGGAAGTGTTTGAACGGCCCGAACGCGGCGGCGAGGTTGATGTCGATGAAGACCTGTACGGCGGCTTCATCAGCGCTGAAGACCGGCGCTCGCTGCAACGCCTGCGCGGCCTGGCGCCCGACACCCTGGCGCAGCGGCAACCGGCGTTTCAAGACGAGAGGCTGCCCGAACTGCTGTTTCGCTACCGGGCCCGCAACCACGCTGCCAGTTTGACCGGCGAGGAACGCGAGGCCTGGCAGGCCCATTGCGCGGCGCGGCTGCACCACGGTGCGGGCGGGGCCACAACGCTGACGCAATTCTTCGAGCAATTGCGCGCGCTGCAGCCGGGGGCTGACGAGCGCGGCCGGCTGATCCTGGCCCAGTTGGCCGAATACGCTGGCAGCATCACGCCGCCTGCGCCCGCGGCGCCACCGCCACCGCCTGCGCGCTGATTCAGCCCGTCTTGGCCGAGGCCGCGGCTTTGGCCGGCTCGATGCCCAAGCCCTCTGCGGCCGGGATCACGCGGTCTGCATCACCCGCACGCAAGCAGCCATCGGCCAGGCGCTGGCCGAGCTTGGCGTCCATCAGCATCGACTTGGTGGCGATCTGGATCATCAGCATCTGCCCGCGCATGTCTTCCAGGCGAATGGCGCCGGTGTGCGACAGCACCGGGCGCATCAGGTAGCTCTTGCTGCGGTGTTCCACGGCGACATAGCCCGTGTGTTTCGGGTGCTCGTGGACTTTGATCTTTTCGTTGAATTCGCAGGTGTAGTCGCCCACGTCGGCCAGCTTCAGCGCGGCCATCTGGTCGTGGCTGGCCGGCGGCGGCGCCGCTTCGGCCTTGGCCGGCGGCGCAACTTTCTTCTTGGCTTGCGCAAAGGCCGGTGCGGCCAGCAGGCTCATGGCGGCGGCCAAGCATACGAGGGCGGTCTTCATCTGGGGCTCCTTGGGTTGCGCCGGATTGTCCACACCACGCCCCCTGCCCGGGGTAACAAGCTGATGCGCTTTGCAGGGGCATTTCTCGGCCCTGGCGCAGGCTGCCCGCGGCTAACGCCAGCGTGCAGCGGGCGGCGAGGGCAACTGCCCCACCCGCACCGCCCGTGCCAATTTGCGCACGCTCTGTTGCAAAGCCAGCGGACAAGCCGCCCAGGCGGCGCGTGGCAGGTGACGGCCGATTGTTGACAGAATCGGCCTCTGCGCGCCCGTGGTTGAGGCCACAGCGCCGCACCAAATTCCAACCTCCCGCTCTGAAGGAAAGGCATGCCCGCCATGGCCCAGTACAACGCCCGCACGGTAAACGTCAACGGCACCGATTACCGCTGGCCGTTGCGCCCCGTGGTGGCGGTGTGCATCGACGGCGGCGACCCGCGCTACCTGGAGCAGTACCTGGCCGACGGCAGCATTCCGGCCATCGCGCGCTTCATCAGCCAGGGCTTTGCCGGCGTGGCCGACGGCTCGATGCCGTCGTTCACCTGCCCCAACAACATGTCCCTCATCACCGGCACGCCCACGGCGCGGCACGGCATCTCGGGCAACTATTACCTCGACACCACCACCTGGCAGCCGGTGGTGATGACGGGCCCCGAACTGCTGCGCGGCGACACCATCATCGCCCGCTTCGCCGCGGCCGGCGCCAAGGTGGTGTCGATCACCGCCAAAGACAAACTGCGCAAGCAGCTCGCCAAGGGGCTGGATGTGAGCCAGGGCCATGTCTCGTTCTCTTCCGAATTCGCCGAGCGCTGCACGCTGACTGAGAACGGCATCGACAACGTGCTCGAATTCGTGGGCATGGCACAGCCCGGCATGTATTCGATGGAGCTGTCGCTGTTTGCACTGGAAGCCGGCCTGAAGCTGTTGCAACAACGCCGGCCTGATTTGCTGTACCTGTCGCTCACCGACTGGGTGCAACACAAATGGGCACCTGAAGAAGCCGATGCGCGGCGCTTCTATCAAAAGCTCGACGACGTCTTTGCCCGCCTGGCCGCCTGCGATGTGACGCTGGCGCTGACCGCCGACCACGGCATGAGCGACAAGAGCAACGCCGCCGGGCAACCCAACGTGATCTGGCTGCAAGACATGCTCGACGCGCAGTTCGGTGCCGGCCAAACCACGGTCATCTGCCCCATCACCGATGCCTTCGTGGCGCACCATGGCGCGTTGGGCGGGTTTGTGCGCGTCTGGTCGCGCGGGGGGTTAAGCGCGCGGCAGATCATTCAACACATCGTGGGCCTCGACGGCATCGAGCTGGCGCTGGACAAGGCCACCGCCTGCCGCCTGTTCGAGCTGCCGCCTGACCGTGAAGCCGATGTGGTGGTGGTGGCGCGGCACGATGTCTGCATCGGCGGGTCATTGGCCAATCACGACTTGTCCGGGCTCAAGGGCAACCGCCTGCGCACCCACGGCGGCACGGCCGAAGCCAAGGTGCCCTTCATCCTGAACCGGCCGTTGAACGATGCCTACAAGGCCAAGGCGGCGAGCCAGCCGTTGAAGAGCTACCAGTTGTTCGACTACGCCATCAACGGCACGTTGTGAGGGCCAGGTGCCGGTGCTTTGCGCCTGATCACGGCGAGCGCGTTGCCGCCCCGCGCGCGCCCCGCGCCGGCTTCCTGGCCGGGCGTTGCGCCGCCAGCGCCATGCCGGCGGCATGCCACAGCGCAAATTCTTCCGGCGTCTCCAGGCTGATGCGGCCCCAGGCGCCGGTGCGAAAGTCGTTAATGACGATCTCGGCCGCTTTTTGCAGGTTCACCTGGCCACCGGCCAGCAGGCCGCCGCGCAGCCGGCCCACTTCGGCCAACAGCGCTTCATCGCTGATGGCCGCCAGGTTCTTGAACTGGTAGCGCGCCTGAAGCCGCTGGGCATAACGCCGGCGTACACAGGCCAGCAGCGCCATGGCCACGTCTTCGTCGTCATAGGCGTTGCGCCCGATGCCGCCGCTGGCCGCCAGGTGGTGGCCGCTTTGCACCACGTCGATGCGCGGCCACAGCATGCCGGGGGTGTCGAACAGATAGAAGTCACTGGCCAGCACGATCTTCTGTTCGAGCTTGGTGATGCCGGCCTCATCACCCGTCTTGGCCAGGCGCTGGCCGCCCAGGGTGTTGATCAGGGTTGACTTGCCGACATTGGGAATGCCACAGATCAAGGCCCGCAGCGGTTTGACCATGCCGCCGCGCAGCGGTGCCATGGCGTGGCAGGCCGCGATCAACTGGCGCGCCGGCGCTGGCGCGGTGGCCGCCAAGGCCAGGGCCTGGCGGCCGGGCTGGGCCTGGAAGTGAGCCAGCCACAGCGCGGTGCAATCGGGGTCGGCCAGATCGGCCTTGTTCAACAACTTCAGCGTGGGCTTGCCGGCGGTCAGCTCGGCCAGCAAGGGGTTGCTGCTGGAGCCGGGCAGCCGCGCATCGAGCAGCTCGATCACCACGTCTATGTCCGGCAGCCGCTTGACCAAGGCCTTTTTGGTCACGTGCATGTGACCGGGAAACCACTGGATGGCCATCAGTCAACGCTCTGTGTTTTGGCGGCGCAACGTGTGGTGCGTTCTGGTGCGCTCAATAGCTGCCGATGTAGTCTTTCTTGCTCAACTCCACACCGTTGCTGCGCAGGATGGCGTAGGCGGTGGTGGTGTGAAAGAAGAAGTGTGGCAAGCCGTAGTGCAGCAAGTAGGCTTGGCCGGTAAACCGCTTTTCTTTCGGCGTGCCGGCTTGCGTCACGACTTCGCGCGTGGCGCTGCCTTCGAACTGGCCCTCGGACAGGCCGGCGATGAAGGCCAGCGTCTTGCTGATGCGCGCTTGCAAGTCAGCGAAGCTGGCTTCGTCGTCGGCAAAGCTCGGCACCTCGACCCCGGCCAAGCGCGCCGACACGCTCTTGGCAAAGTCACACGCCACCTGCACCTGGCGCAGCAGGCTGAACATGTCCGGGAAGAGCCGCGCCTGCAGCAAGGCGTTGGGATCGATCTTCCTTGTTTCGGCATGCGCGCCGGCCAGGCTCAGGACCTGGCTCAAGGCGCCCAGCATTTGTTTGAACAGCGGAATGGCGGTGGCGTACAGCGAGGTGCTCATGGCGGCTTTCTGTGGGTTAGACGGGTTTGCGTGCAAGGCTCGCATTGGAACATTGGGCGGCAGAATGCCCGCAACGCCGTTGACCATCAGAAAGCACCCCATGCACGCCCGCACATCTGTTGTTGATGCACCGCTGCGCGAAGCCATGCGCATTGGCGGCGAGCAGGTTCACGCCAGCAGCGCAGAGCGTGTGATCGAGGTTCGCTACCCCTACACCGGTGAGCTGGTGGCCACGGTGCCGAAGGCCAGCGTCGAAGACGTGCGGCGCGCACTGCGCATCGCCCACCAATACAAGCCCAAGCTCACGCGCCATGAGCGCTACAAGATCTTGATGAAGGCCGGCGAGATCATTGCCGCGCGCAAGCAGGCCATGGCGCGGCTGATCACGCTGGAGTCGGGCCTGTGCATCAAGGACACCTTGTACGAAGTGGGCCGCGCGTCCGACGTGCTGCTC
>JAYUQE010000522.1:0-7169 GCA_043756905.1 Burkholderiales bacterium
TACCGACACCACCGTTTCACGCCGCGGTTTCATGCAGTCATCAGCCGCCTTCAGTGGCGGGCTGATGGTTGGCGTGGCGCTGCCGCTGGCCGGCCCGGCGTAGGCTGCGGGCCTGGTGCACACGCCCAATGCCTGGGTGCATATCGCCGACGACAACACCATCACGCTCATTTCGGCGCGCGCCGAAATGGGCCAGGGCGTCTACACCTCGATGCCCATGCTGGTGGCTGAAGAGTTGAACGTCGACATCCAAAGCGTCAAGGTCGCGTTCGCGCCGCCGGGCAAGGCCTATGGCAACGCCATGCTCTTCGGCTTGCAGCTCACCGGCGGCTCCACCTCGGTGCGCGAGGGTTGGGAAAAGCTGCGCCTGGCCGGCGCCCAGGTGCGCGAAATGCTCATCTCCGCCGCGGCGCAAAAGTGGAACGTGCCGGCCGCGCAACTGAAGGCCGAAAACGGCATGGTGCTGGGCCCCAACGGGCGCAAGGCCACTTACGGCGAGATGGCCGAGGCCGCCTCCAAGCTCACCGCGCCCGAGAAGGTGGCGCTGAAAGACCCGAGCCAGTTCCGCATCGTGGGCAAGAAGACCACGCGGCTCGATACACCGTCCAAGGTCAACGGCACGGCGCGTTTCGGCATCGATGTCAAGCTGCCCGGCATGGCCTTCGCCACGCTCGACATGTGCCCGGTGATCGGCGGCACGGTCAAGAGTTTTGACGCCGCGCGCGTCAAGGCCATGCCCGGCGTGATCGACGCGGTGCAAATCCCCGACGGCGTGGCCGTGGTGGCGCAGAGCTATTGGCAGGCGCGCAAGGCCCGCCTGGCGCTGAACACGCAGTGGGACGAAGGCGCAGGCGCCAGCGCCAACACGCCGGCCATGATGGCGGCCACGCGCGCCGCCATCGGCTCGGCCACTTCCATCCCCGTGCGCCCGTCAGTGGGCAATGCCGACGCCGCCATCGCAGCGGCGAGCAAGGTGGTGCGCGCCGAGTACTTCACGCAGATGGTCAGCCATTCGCCGCTGGAGCCGATGAACTTCACGGCCGATGTGAAGGGCGACAAGTGCCTGCTGGTGGGCCCCACGCAGTGGCCCGACGCGGCGCAAACCGCGGTGGCCAAGATGCTCGGCATCGATGCCAACAACGTGGCCGTGGAAAACACTTTCCTGGGTGGCGGCTTTGGCCGGCGCATCGACATCGACTTCATCATGCAAGCCGCCCAAATCAGCAAGGCGGTGAAGCGCCCGGTCAAGCTGATCTGGACCCGTGAAGACGACATGACGCACGACTTCTACCGCCCCATGGCCGTGCACGCCCTGGCCGCTGCGGTGGGCGCCGATGGCAAGCCCACGGCGCACACCTGGCGCGTGGCTTCGCAGTCCATCACGGCGCGCGTGTTCGGCATTCCGCCCGAGGCACCCGATGGTTTGATGATGGAAGCCGCCGTGGCGCCGTATGCCGTGGCCGCGAGCCGGCACGACACGGTGAAGTCTGATGTCGGCGTCCGCGTGGGCTACTGGCGCGCGGTCAGCCACAACATGAACGCCTTCGCCAACGAAAGCTTCATCGACGAGTTGGCGGCTTCGGCCAAACAAGACCCGGTGGCCTATCGCCTGTCGCTGTTGCCCGCTGATTCGCGCTTTGCCAACGTGCTGAAAATGGCCGCGGCCAAGTCAGGTTGGGGCACAGCGGCAGCGGCGGGGCGTTTCCGCGGCGTCGCGCTGATGGAAGGTTATGACACCTACATGGCGCAGGTGGCCGAGGTGTCGATGAGCGGCGGCGTGCCGGTGGTGCACAAGGTGACCGTGGTGGCCGATCTGGGCCAGATGGTCAACCCCGACACGGTGGAAGCGCAGATCCAGTCGAGCATCATCTTCGGCCTGGGCGCGGCGCTGTTCGGCGAGATCACGGTCGACAAGGGCCGCGTGCAGCAGACCAACTACCACCAGTTCCGCATCCTGCGCATGAACGAAACACCGCAGATCGACATCACCCTGGGGGCGAGCAAGGAAAAGCCCGGCGGCATTGGCGAGCCGGCCACGGCCTTGATCGGACCCGCGGTGGCCAATGCCGTGTTTGCGGCCAGCGGCAAGCGCGTGCGGCGCATGCCGTTCACGGCCGAGAACATCGCCAAGGCCTGAGCGAATCACCATCCTGATGCGGCGGGCCGAGGGGTAACCCTCGGCCCGTTCTTGTTTTGGGCACTGCCAGAATCCGTGCCTCCGCACCTCCGCACAACCGCTTCGAGCACAACCGTTCGAACTCATCATGAACTTTGTTTTTGAACCCGAAGCCCAGGTTGCCGTGCCGGTGGCAGGAACGAACAGCCACTATCCGGTGCGCCGCATTTACTGCGTGGGCCGGAACTACGCCGCGCATGCGCGCGAAATGGGTTTTGACCCCGACCGCGAGCCGCCATTCTTCTTTTGCAAGCCCGACAACGCCATCGTCTTGGCGCCACCGGGCCAAACCGTGAGCATGGCCTTCCCGCCAGCGACAGAGAACTACCAGCATGAAATTGAACTCGTGGTGGCCATCGGCAAAACCGGCACCAACGTTTCAGTTGAGCAGGCGCTTGATCACATCTACGGCTATGCCGTGGGCCTGGACATGACCCGGCGCGACCTGCAATTCAAGCTGCGCGACAAGGGCCGGCCCTGGGAGCTGGGCAAGGCCTTCGATGAGTCAGCGCCGATCGGCTTGATCCACGCCGCGGCCAGCATCGGCCACCCCACCCAGGGTGCGATCTGGCTGCAGGTGGACGGTGGCGACAAGCAGCGTAGCGACATCAACATGCTGATCTGGTCGGTGCCCGAGGTCGTCGCCAACCTCAGCTCGTACTTCACGCTGCTACCCGGCGACCTGATCTACACCGGCACGCCAGAAGGCGTGGGCAAAGTGCAGCGTGGCCAGGTGCTGCGCGGCGGCATCGATGGGCTGGGCGAGATCAGCGTCAAGGTTGTTTGAAACGTTAGTTTTTTAATTTGCAGCAGGAAGCATCACCATGAACCGCAGATTCACTCTCAGTTTGGCCATTGCGGCCGCAACCATGGCGGCAGGCTTTGCCACGCCCACCCTGGCCCAGACCGACTTCCCCAACAAGCCCGTCACCGTGATCACGGCCTTCCCGGCTGGCAGCGGGCCCGACGCCACGCTGCGCATCCTGGCCGAGAAGTTGAGCAAGGCCTGGAACCAGCGCGTGCAGGTGGAAAACAAGCCTGGTGGCGGCGGCTTCATCGCCATGGACACGGCCAAGCGCGCCGCGCCCGATGGCTACACCCTGCTGCAAATCGACAGCGACCACCTCGCCGCCGTGCCGCACCTGTACAAGCAGCGCGGCGCTGATGCGGTGAAGCAATTCGAGCCCGTGGCGTCGATGTTCTACACCACCTTCATGGTGGTGGTGGGCAAGGATTCGCCGTTCAAGACCATCACCGACATCATCAACGCGGCCAAGGCCAACCCGGGCAAGGTCACCTATGGCTCCTGGGGCGTGGGCAGCCCAGGGCATTTGGCGGCTGAACTGTTGGAGATGCAAACCGGCATCCAGATGCAGCACATTCCCTATCGGGAAACCAGCCAGTTGTTCACCTCGGTGGCCGCGGGCGACGTGGCGTGGAGCATGGGCACGCTGCCGTCAAGCTCAGGCCCCTACAAGGCCGGCAAGCTGCGCTACCTCGCAGTGGCCGCGCCGCAGCGTTTGAGCCAGGTGCCCGAGGTGCCCATCGCCGCCGAGGCCGGCGCGCCGAAGGACTTCCTGGTGAACGCCTTCGTGGTGCTGGTCGCGCCAAAAGGCCTGCCCGGCGCGCTGCGCACCAAGATCAATGCCGATGTGGCCACGGCGCTGACCGACCCCGAACTGCGCGCGCGCTACGACACCTTCGCCTTCCAGCCGATCAGTTGGACGCCGGAAGAAATCAGCCGCAACGCCGAGGCGAAATCGAAGGTCTACGAGCAGTTGGTGAAGAAGGCCAACATCTCGCTGGAATGAAACCAAACCCGGCGCCGCCACAAGGGCAGCGCCGGGTTAACGTTTCAAACCAGGCAGGCAGTGGCGCTCAGGCGCGCCGCCTGCGTGCCGCTGCTGCCACGCCCAGCAGGCCCAGCGCCATCAAGGCATAGGTGCTGGGCTCGGGAATCGGTGCCAGGAAGCCGCGGATCTCGCCGCCCCCGGCGAAGCTGCTGTGGATGTTCATGTACGCGCGGCCCGAATCCAGGCCGGCGTCGAGCGCGCTCAGCGCCGTGGACACAGTGCCGCCATTGGCGGTGATGAACGCCGCGTTGTAGCTGCTGGCCAGCGTCAGGTCGAACGTCTTGTCATAGGTGCCACTGGTGCCGCCGAGCGGGAAGTCGAGGAAGCTCGGCGTCATGCTCGACACGCCTGCCGTGCTGACGCCCGGCACGACCGTGCAGCAATGGATGTGCGCGGCCGTGACGTTGCCCGTCAAGCTGCTGAAGCTGGCTTGCACACGCAGGGTCATCGAAGCGAGGTTGAGGGTGACGCTGGTCGTGCCCGTGCCCAACGACGCAACGGGTGGCGCTTCGGCCGCGCCTGACAGCGTGGTGGTGTACACGGTGGTGTGGGCCTGCGCGGCAGGCAGCGCCAGGGCCAGGGCGGCAGCCGCCGTGGCCAAAAGGGTGAATGACTTCATGGATGGTCTCCGGGCATGGGGAGCGCCCATGTTGCGCCCCTGCGCGCCGCAGGGCATTGGGGAAATCCGGGTGGCCCCCCAAGGAATAATTCGAACATACTGGAATTATGGAAGAGATAGATGTCGTGCAAAGCCTGTCCGCGCTGGCCCAACCGCTGCGCCTGCGCGTGTTCCGCGCGCTGGTGGTGGCCGGCCCGCAAGGCCTCACGCCCGGGGCCTTGTGCGAGGCCCTGGTGGTGCCCGCCAACACCCTGTCTTTCCATCTGAAAGAGCTGGCGCACGCGCGCCTGGTGTCGCAGCAGCGCGATGGCCGCAACCTCATCTATCGCGCTGCGTTCGAGCGCATGTCGGCGTTGCTGAACTACCTCACCGCGCATTGCTGTGAAGGCCGCTCCTGTGCCCCCGCAGCGCGCAAATCCCGCTCCTGATCTGCCCACTGACCCCAGAACTTCTTTGCAAGGAAATGCAACCATGAAACGCTTTCACGTCCACGTCCACGTTCAAGACATCGCCCACAGCGTGGGGTTCTATTCCAAACTCTTTGCCGCCGAGCCGGCGCGCCTGGAGGCCGACTACGCCAAGTGGATGCTGCAAGACCCGCCGTTGAACTTCGCCATTTCGGCGCGAGGTGGCCCGTTGGGGGTTGATCACCTGGGCTTTCAGGCCGAGAACGAGGCCGAGCTGGCCGAGTTGAAGGGCCGCGCCGTAAACGCCGATGCGCCCGTGCTCGATGAAGGCCAAACCACGTGCTGCTACGCGCGCAGCGACAAGCACTGGGTCACCGACCCGCAAGGCGTGGCCTGGGAGCAGTTTCACACCCTGGCGAACATTCCGGTGTTTCATGAAGCGCCGCGCGCCGAGGGGGCTTGCTGTGCAGTCGCTGCTGCGTCCGCCGTCGTGTCGGACGCGCCCGCGCCCGCGCTTGCGGCTGCTTGCGCACCATCACCGGCACGCGGCAAGCCCGTGAACGTGGCGATCAAGGCCGCCGGTTCATGCTGCTGAAAGCGCGCCGCATTCAGGGCCGCGCGTTGGGAAAGAACAGTTGCTCGCCGCCCACCTTGTAGGCGGCAATTGCGGCCTGGCCCGGCGCTGACAGCAGCCAGTCCACGAAGCGCTGCGCCAGCGCCGCCTTGACATGCGGGTGGCGCGCCGGGTTCACCGCCATCACGCCGTATTGGTTGAACAGCCGCTGGTCGTCTTGCACCAGCACAACCAGCTCGCCGCGGTTCTTGAAGGCCAGCCAGGTGCCGCGGTCAGCCAACACATGGGCGTTCAGCGAAGCCGACATGTTCAGCGCCGGGCCCATGCCGCAACCACATTCCTTGTAGCCGGCAGGCTTGGCGGCAGCCAGGTTGATGCCGGCAGCTTGCCAGTAGCGCTGCTCGGCGGCGTGGGTGCCGCTCTTGTCGCCGCGCGAAACGAAGGGGTACGTGCTGGTGGCTAGCTTGCTCAACGCGGCGGCGATGTCCTGCCCCTTCACGGCGGCCGGGTCGGCGGCCGGGCCGATGAGCAGGAAATCGTTGAACATCACCGGCCAGCGCCGGGTGCTGAAGCCATCGGCCACGAATTTTTCCTCGGCCGCCTGGTCGTGCACGAACAACACGTCGGCGTCGCCGCGCCGGCCCATATCCAGCGCCTGGCCCGTACCCAGCGCCACCACCCGCACTTCGATGCCGTGCGCCGCCTTGAACGCCGGCAACAGGTGTGCGAACAAGCCCGACTGTTCGGTGGAGGTGGTGCTGGCCAGCACAATGAAGTCCGTCTGGGCCAAGGCCGGCCCGCCACAAGCCAAGGCGAGCAGGCCCCAAGTGAAGGCCAGAAGAATGCGTCGAACAGGCGTGAAGATGAACATGGCTTGAAAGTGAGTGGCAGCACTGGTGGCCGCATTCTCATCGACGCTTCGCAACCCAGGCGGTCGCGCCCGGGCGCCAGCGCGATGGCGCGGCGGATGTATCGTCGCGCTCCCGTTCCAAGCATGCGTTCGCCATGGACAACATCGACCTCCAAGTGCTCGGCCAGGTGACCAAATGGCTGGCCCAGGGCCACCGCGTGGTGCTGGGCACCATCACCCGCACCTGGGGCTCGGCGCCGCGGCCGCCGGGCTCCACCGTGGCCATCCGCGACGACGGGCTGGTCAGCGGCAGCGTCTCGGGCGGTTGCATCGAAGACGACCTGATCGACAAGGCACGCGAAGGCGTGCTCGCCAGCGGCGTGCCCAAGGTCGTGCGCTACGGCATTGATGCCGACGCCGCGCACCGTTTCGGCCTGCCCTGCGGCGGCCTGATCGAGCTGGTGCTCGAGCCCGTGCTGCCGCGCACGCAGCTCGATGTTTTGTTGGCTCGCCTGGCGCGCGGCGAACGCGTGCGGCGCGTTTTGAGCCTGGCCACCGGTGCCGTGGACTTGCAGCCGGCTCAGGCGACTGACGAATTGCAGCTCACCGACACCACACTGACCACGCACCATGGCCCCAGTTGGCGCTTGTTGCTGATCGGCGCCGGGCAGATGACGCAGTACCTGGCGC
>JAYUQE010000523.1:0-7164 GCA_043756905.1 Burkholderiales bacterium
CCGGGGCGCGCGTATGTCGCCGGCAGCAGCTTTTTCGACGCCGCCACCTATCCGAAATTGCGGGTGGGCAGCCGCGCCTGACTCGCTTCATTCCGACCTGCGGCGCGATGCCGACAACAGTGCTGCGGACGCATGGCAGGACTGAACTGCGGGATCTCTGGAATCAATCCGCGTGCGACACGCGAAACGCAATCGCCTACACGCCCAGGTACTGCTTGTGCAGCAGGGGGCTGGCGCGCAATGCCGCGCTCGGGCCTTCGAATACCACGCAACCCTTGACCATGATCACCACCCGATCGGCGATCGCGGAGACGGCGGCGAAGTTCTTGTCGACGATGATGGTCGCGATGCCCGCTGCCTTGATGCACCGCACGATGGCCCAGATCTCGCGCGCAATCAAAGGCGCCAGCCCCTCGGTGGCCTCATCCAGAATCAACAGGTCGGGATGGGTCATCAGGGCGCGCCCGATGGTCAGCATCTGCTGCTCGCCGCCCGAGAGCTGGGCGCCACCGTGGCCCAGGCGTTCGGCGAGGCGCGGAAAGGTCTCCATCACGCGCTCGAAGGTCCAGTCACGCTGCCCGCTGGCGCCTGGGCGTGCGGCCATCAGCAGGTTTTCGCGCACCGATAGGTTGGGAAAGATGCCGCGCCCTTCCGGCACATAGGCGATTCCCATGCGCGCGATGACGTGCGGCGCGCTGCCGGTCAGCGGCCGGCCCTTGACACTGACCTCGCCACTGCGCGGCGGCACTAAGCCCAGCATGCTTTTCAACAGGGTGCTTTTGCCCATGCCGTTGCGCCCCATCAAGCCCACCGTCTCGCCACGCGCGATGGCGAAATCGACGCCGTGCAGAATATGGCTGGCGCCGTAATAGGTGTGCAGGCCGCGCGCCTCGACCAGCAGGGCCGCACTCATCGGACTGCCCTCCTGTCACTGCGTGACATCCTCCCCGCGGGAGGCGCATTGCTCAATTCGGCGCTCCCTTCGGACGGCCGGGCGGGAGCGCTCATGCCGGCGGCGTCCGGTGGTCGACCTGCACAGCATGGTGCCGCCATGCCGGATGCGCGCCGGGCCGTGTCGCAGGCGCTGCCAGCGGGTTGCGCGGAACCGCCAACGCTGACTCATTCATGCAGCACCTCGTCGCTACCGAGATAGGCTTCCTGAACCATGGGGCTCATGCGAATTTGCTCCGGCGTGCCCGATTCGAGCACCACGCCATTGACCATCACGGTGAGCGTATCGGCCAGGCTGAACACTGCATCCATGTCGTGCTCGATCAAGAGGATGGCGTGCCCCTCCCGCAAGCGGCGCAGCAGGGCCACCATGCTGCCTGACTCCGCGGCGCCCATGCCGGCCAGCGGCTCGTCTAACAGCAGCACGCTGGGGCCGGTGGCCAGCGTCATCGCGATCTCCAGCTGGCGCTGCTCGCCATGCGACATTTCCATCGCCAACACGTCGGCACGCGCCTCCAGCCCGGCGGCCACCAGCGCCGCCTCGGCCGCCGCATTGATCTGCCGATAGCCGGACGCCGGTTTGAAAAAGCGCATCGATCCGGACAGCCGTGACTGCGCAGCGAGCCGACAGTTTTCAAACACCGTGAACGGCAGAAAAATGTTGGTCTTCTGGTAGCTGCGTCCGACCCCAAGCTGCGCGATGCGATGCGCCGGCATGCCGGTGATGTCGCTGCCGCGCAGCAGGATGCGGCCGGTGCTCGGCGGCAGGTCGCCCGACAGCAGGTTGGCCAGGGTCGACTTGCCGGCGCCGTTCGGGCCGATCACCGCATGCACTTGGCCGCTCGCAACGGCAATCGAAACATCGCTGACCGCCGCCAGCCCGCCGAAGTGGCGGGTAAGGCCTGCGGTGCGCAACACCACCTCAGTCATCGCGTCCGCCGGCGCGTCGTGCGTAGCTCGCAATGAGGCCCAAGAGGCCGTTGGGCAGGGCAAGCGCTGTCAGCACGATGAAGCCGCCCATCAACAGGTGCCAGTGCTTGGTGAGATCCTGAAACCACAATTCGAGCAGCATCCACACCGCGGCGCCTAAGATCGGCCCGCGCAGCGTGCCCATGCCGCCGAGAATCACCATCATCATCACCGCGCCCGACAAGTGCCAGCCCATCATCTCCGGGTTGACCACGCCGAACTGCACCGCCGCCAGGTAGCCGGCGACCCCGGCCAGCGCGCCGGCTAAGACGAAGCAGGCAAGCTTGTAGCGAAACGTCGCATAGCCGAGCGAGCGCATGCGGTGCTCGTTGGCCTTGATGCCGGCCAGCACCCGGCCGAACGGCGAGGCCAGCACCACCCGCAACAGCAGGTAGGTCGCCACGAACAGCACCAGCACCAGGTAGTAGACGTGGGCGAAATTGTCGAGATTGAAGGGCTGCCAGTCGCCGATCCGCGCCACCGGCCGCACATCGATATAGATGCCGTCGCTGCCGCCGGCGATCTTGGTATCGTAGAACAGGAAAAACAGCATCTGCGCGAAGGCCAGCGTGACCATGATGAAATAGATGCCCTGCATGCGCACCGCGAAAAAGCCGATCGCCAGCGCGGCGAAGCCGCTGGCCGCGATCGCCAGCGGGAACGAGGTCCAGAAATTGGCGGCCTGATACTGCGGCGTCAGCAAGGCCAGTGCATAGCCTGCGGTGCCGTAGAACGCGGCATGACCGAATGACACCAGGCCGGTGTAGCCCAGCAGCAGGTCGAGGCTCATGGCGAGAATGCCCATGATCAGGATCTTGGCGAAAAACTGCACGTAGAACTTCTCGACGAACAGCGGCACGCAGGCCAGCAGCAGCACCACCGCCGCCAGCACGGCGACCCCGCGCAGGTCCGTCGCGCGTGGCGGCATCAGAATTTTTTCCCGAACAGGCCTTCGGGGCGCCACAAAAGAACCACCGCCATCAGCACATACACCGTCATGCTCGACAGTTCCGGCAACAGCTTCAGACCCGCCACCTCGAACTGCAGCACCTTGCCGAAGGTATCGACCAATCCGATCAACAGCGAGGCGACCAACGCCCCCTTGACCGACCCCAGTCCGCCGATCACCACCACCACGAAGCAGATGATCAGCACCTGCCCACCCATGCCCGGGTAGACCGAGCTCACCGGCGCGGCCACCATGCCGGCCAGCACGGCAATGGCCACGCCCGCGGCGAACACCACGCGGTAGAGGAACTTGATATCGACACCGAGGCTCTGCACCATTTCGCGGTTGGTGCTGCCGGCGCGGATCATCATGCCCAGCTTGGTGCGGGTGAACACAAAGTACATGCCCAGGCCCAGGGCCACGCACACGGCCGAGATGAAGATGCGGTAGACGGGGTAGGTCATCAACTCGCCCAGCGGCAACACGCCGGCCAGGATGTCGGGTGGCTTGACGCCATGCACGTCGTCGCCCACCAGCAGGCTGCGCAGTTCTTCAAAGACCAGGATCAGGCCGTAGGTCATCAACACCTGTTGCAGGTGTTCGCGTTCATACAGGAAGCTGAAGAACGCCCATTCGAGCAGGTAGCCCAGCAGCACGGCGAGCACCAGGCCAACGGCTAACGTTGCAAAGAAGCCACCGCCGAATGTGCGCTCCACGATGGGCGCCAGCGCATACGCCATGTAGGCGCCGATCATGTAGAAGCTGCCATGCGCCAGGTTGATGACGCCCATGATGCCGAAGATCAGCGTCAGGCCCGATGCCACCAGGAACAGTAGCAGCCCGTACTGCACGGCGTTCAGGCACTGGATGAGGAAGGTGGATAAGTCCATGACGATGGCTCTTTAGGGTGTGTGCGCGAACCAGAGCGCGGATATGACGCAGATTCCGTCGCGAGCGGGCTGAGGTTGGGTTCGGCGCGCGGAAACGCACTTTCGTGCGTTGAGCACGCCGGGCCCAAGATCGGCCCGCGCAGCAGGAAGATGCGTTACATCCGGCAGCCGCGGCCCGGGTCGGTCAGGGCCTTGGAAGCGATGCCCACGACCTTGTTTTCCTTGCCCGAAACCTGGCGCAAATAAATGTCCTGCACCGGGTTGTTCGACTTCGACAGCGTGAACGCGCCGCGTGGGCTGTCGATCTTGGCTTTTTGCAGTGCGGCGGCGAATTCGGCCTTCTTGCTCACGTCGCCTTTCACGGCGGCCATGCCGATGCCCAGCATCTGCGCCGCGTCATAGCCCTGCACGGCATAGACGTCGGGTTGCAGCTTGTAGGCCTTGGCATAGGCCAGGCGGAAGCCGTTGTCGCGTGGCGTGTTCAGGCTATCGCCATAGTGCAACGAGGTGAAGATGCCGTCGGCGTCGGCGCCCTGGGCTTCCAGCGTGCCGTCGGTGAGGAAGCCGGCGCCGTACAGCGGAATGTTCTTCTTCAGGCCCGCGCCGGCATAGTCCTTGACGAACTTCACCGCGCCGCCGCCGGCGAAGAAGGTGTACACGGCGTCGGGCTTGGCCGCAGCAATTTCAGTCAGCAGCGCCTGAAACTCAACGTTGGGAAAGGGCAGGCTCAATTCTTTGATGACCTTGCCACCACCCTTTTCAAACGCCTCTTTGAAGCCCTTCACCGATTCATCGCCCGCGGCATATTTCCAGGTGATGGTGACCACGTTCTTGTGGCCCTTTTTGGCCACCACTTCGCCCATGGCATAGCCGGGTTGCCAGTTGCTGAAGCTGGAGCGGAAGATGTGCGGGGCGCACATCGGGCCGGTCACGGCGTCGGCGCCGGCGTTGGGCACGATCAGCAGCGTGCCGCTGTCCTTGGCGACCTTGGCCATGGCCATGGCCACGCCGGAGTGCACCGTGCCCACCAGCACATCGACGTTGTCGCGCTTGACCAGCTTGTTGACGTTGTCGGTGGCCTTGGCCGGGTCGGATTCGTCATCGACCTTCACGAATTCAATCTCGCGCCCGCCGAGCTTGCCGCCTTGCTCGGCCACGTACAGGCGAAAGCCGTTCTCAATGGCTGTGCCCAAAGCGGCAAAGGTGCCGGTGTAGGGCAGCATCAGGCCGACTTTGACCTTGGCGCCTTGGGCTAAGGCGGGGGCTTGGGCGAGCAGTGCGAAAGCGGCGGCTGCGAGGGCCGTTGTGCGAAGCAATTTCATCGTGGGTCTCCGTTGGAATGAGCAAGGGTGTGATGGTGCATGAAGCGGCTGGCCGCGGCGATCAGGGCTGCGGGTTGGTCGCGGTGCGGTGAATGGCCGCAGGCCGGGATTTCGAGCAGTTGCGACCCTGGCAGCGCGCGGGCAATGCCGCGAATCTGTTCAAGCGTGCCGTACTCGTCGTCAAGGCCCTGCACGGCCAGTATCGGGGCTGCGATGGTGGCCAATTCAGCGGTGATTGACCATTGCTGAAAACCTGGCTGCAACCAGGCGCCGTTCCAGCCCCGAAAGGCCGAATCGGGGTCGTCGTGGTAGGCCGCCAGGCGGGCACGCAGGTTGGTTTGTTCGTAGGCTTGTTTGGCTTGGGCGATGCTGGCCAGCGACACGGGCTCGACCAGGATGTGCGGCGCCACCACGATGAGGCCAGCCACCCGCTGCACAAAGCGCGCGGCATGGAGCAAGGCGATGGAGCCGCCGTCGCTGTGGCCAAACAGCCAAGGGGGTTCTTGCGCCGCGTCCAGGCCGAGTGCATCGAACAGCGCTGGCAGCACTTCATGGGCCTGGCGGTGCATGAAGTCCAGGCCCCAGGTTTCATCGGCTGCCCGGGGCGTTGAGCGGCCATAACCGGGGCGTGAATAGACCAGGCCGCGCGCGCCAACGGCATCGCACAGCTCGCGCGGGAAGCCCTTCCACATGGCCAGCGAACCCAGGCCTTCGTGCAGGAAGACGATGAGCGGCGCGGCGTTGCGCTGCGGCGCGATCCACTCATGTTCAATGCGAACACGCCGGCCACGCCAATCCACGCTAACGAATGAATGAGTCACTTCGGCCCGTTCTCGAGTTCGCGCAGCTTGAAGCGCTGGATCTTGCCGGTGGCTGTCTTGGGCAGGTCGGGCACGAAGGCCCAGAAGCGCGGGTATTTGTAGGGCGCCAGGCGCTCCTCGCAAAAGGCCTTGAGCTCGTCTTCACTGGCCGAGGCGCCGGCCTTGAACACCACGAAGGCCATGGTCTTGGTCAGGCCATCGACATCTTCCTTGCCGATCACCGCCGCTTCCAGCACGGCGGGGTGTTGCACCAGGGTGGCTTCCACCTCGAAGGGGCTGACATAGATGCCACTGACCTTGAGCATGTCATCGCTGCGCCCCGAATAGGTATGGCTGCCATCGGCATTGCGGACGTATTTGTCGCCACTTTTGGTCCAGGCGCCCTGAAAGGTCTCCCGTGATTTGTCACGGTTGCCCCAGTACAAGAGCGCGGCACTGGGGCCGTTGATGAACAAATCGCCCGTTTCGCCATCAGGCACGGGCTGGCCATCGTCGCCACGCAGTTCAATGCCGTACCCTGGTACTGGCCAGCCTGTGGTGCCGTAACGCACTTTGCCGGGTCGGTTAGACAGATAAATGTGCAGCATTTCAGTGGAGCCAATACCGTCCACAATCTCAACGCCGAAATGTTGCGTGAATTTTTCGCCTATTTCGGCTGGCAAAGCTTCACCTGCTGATGAGCACATACGCAATGAAACATCGGTTTTAGCAGGCAAATTAGGTGATGCCAGCATGCCCGCAAAACCGGTGGGTGCACCGAAGAACACGGTCGGCTGGTGGCCAGCTCGTATGTCTGTCCAGCGCTTGAAGGTCGCGTCGGGGGTGGGGCGTTCAGCCATCAAAACCACGGTTGCACCCACACTGAGCGGAAAGCTCAGACCATTGCCCAAACCGTAGGCAAAGAACAGCTTGGCAGCTGAAAAACACACGTCTTTTTCTGTGATGTTCAGCACAGGCGTGCCGTAGAGTTCTGCCGTCCAATAAGGGTTGGCATGGGTGTGCAAGGTACCTTTGGGGCGACCGGTGGATCCTGACGAGTAGAGCCAAAAACCTGGGTCATCCGGGCTGGTGTTGGATGCTTTTTCCAAAGGTGCATGTTCGCTGATCAAGGCGTCCAGCGACACAGCATTGGTTGGCAAGGCAGCGTCTGACCGTGAAACAACTACGGTTTTGACTTCGTGTCCGCCTTTGGCCATCGCAGCCTGCAAGGTGGGCAACAACGCTTGCGAGACGATGGCCACCTGTGCGCGGCTGTGTTGCAA
>JAYUQE010000524.1:0-20676 GCA_043756905.1 Burkholderiales bacterium
GCAGGGGCTGGTCGCCCAGCAGCGCCAGGCCAACACAGCGGCCCGCCTGGCGCGCGACCATCAGGTGCGCCGGGCGGTGAGCGGCGGGCAGACTGTCGATCCAGGGGCCGATCCAATGCCAGCTGAGGAAGAAGGACGTGCCCTGCGCGCGCGACTGCAACGCGCGCCACAAGCCTTCAAGCCGAGCCGGCGACCCCAAAGGCTCCAGGCAGACGTCGACGGCCGCATCCATGGCGGGGGCTGAAGCTAGCGGGGGTGGGTGAGTGTGCACGGCGAAGGGCGGCGGTCAGGGCTCAATCGACATTCTCATGCCCCCGGCAATCAACGCTGAGATCGCGGCCCTGGATGTCACGGCTCCTGCGTGCGTTGCGCTGCCAGGCGCCACGCGCGCCCAGGCCGCCTTCCCCACCAAACCGATCAGCCTGATCGTGCCCTTCGGCCCCGGCGGCATGGCCGACCTCACCGCGCCGTGGCCGAGTACATGGCGCGCAGCCTGAGCCGGGCCGTGGTGGTGGAGGCAGCGCGCTTGCACGTCCCGCACCACTGCATACTGAGCCTGCCGCCGCGAACGCGGCATGGTCAGCCTGCACGGGAGAAACTGCGATCGCCTGCTTTTGGATTGAACCGTTGCGCGCCGCGCTGGTGAGCGGCGACACCCGCGCGAAGGCGCTGAGAAAGTTGGCAACGGCCGTCATCGGGCTCGTGCTGGCAGCAGGCGTGGGTTGCGCCTGGGCGGCCGGCGCGGTGATCGGCTTCGTTGCGCCGGACGAAGAGCCGCGCTATGCCGATCTCCTGCGCGGTCTGCGCCAGGGGCTGCAAGGCGCCGGCGCGGCGGGCCAGGGCGTGACCATCATCGAGCACCGGATCGAACGCGGCGACGCGGCCCGTGCCGGTGCGGCCGCCCGGGCACTTAGCGCGGGTGGCGCTCAGGTCGCCTTCGTCGTGGGCACCGAGTTGTCGCGCGCCGTCCGTGCCGCGGCCAGGGAGCTGCCGATCGTCTTCATCACGCCCGGCGACCCGGTGCGTGCCGGCCTGGCCGCCAGCCTGGCCCGGCCAGGCAACCATCTGACCGGCATGACCTTCGAGTTTGCCGAGCTCAGCGCCAAACGCCTCGAACTGCTGAAGGAGCTGGCGCCCACGGCGCAACGCATCGGCGTCGTTCACGACCCGCGCGATGCATCGCCGCGCCAGGGCCTGGCAGCGGCGCGCGAGGCGGCCGCCCGGTTGCACGTGCAACTGGTCGACATCGAGGTCGATGCCTTGAAGCGCAGCGGCCACGTGGCCGCACGCAAGGGGGCGATCGACGCCTTGGTCGTGATCCCGGGCGGGGCGATTGCGGCGGTGACGAAGGCCGCTCTCGAATTCGCCGCCATGCACCGCATCGCGTCGGTCGTTGCGGCCCGCAGCGACGCAACGCAGTCGGCAACACTGAGCTATGGCGTCAGCGATGTCGCCGTGGCGCGCAGTGCCGCGCGGCTGGTGGCGCGCATTCTTGAAGGCCATCCGGCCGGCGAGTTGCCGATTGAACAGCCGACCCGCTTCGAGCTGATCGTCAACCAGCGCTCTGCCCGCGCGCTGGGCATCACCGTGCCGGCAAGCGTGTTGCTGCGCGCCGACGCGGTGATCGAGTAGACAGCGCTGAGCCATCACGCGCCAAGCCAGCCGCCGCACGCACGCGCCGGCCACGACAGGTGGCTGCGCTGTCCAGCCTGCGGGTAAAGTTCCCGCCATGCACACGCCCTGGTCAACTCGTCTGCCGCGTCGTCGATGGCTGCAAGCGCTGCTGACCTGGTCGGCGCTACCGGGCGCCGCGCGCGCCCAGGCCGCTTTCCCCACCAAGCCGATCAGCCTGATCGTGCCCTTCGGCCCAGGCGGCATCGCCGACCTCACCGCGCGCGCCGTGGCCGAGCACATGGCGCGCAGCCTGGGGCAGCCCGTGGTGGTGGAAAACAAGCCCAGCGCCGGCAGCATCGTGGCCTCGCAGGCCGTGGCCAGCGCGCGGCCCGATGGCCACACGCTGCTGCTGATGAGCAACAGCAACGCGCTCAGTGCCAGCCTGTTCAAGAAGCTGCCCTATGACACGCTGAGCGCCTTTGCCCCCATCACCACGCTGGGCAGCTTCGACCTCGGCCTGTTCGTGCCGGTGAACTCGCGCTTTGACAACCTGCGTGAGGCCCTGGCCTTTGCGCGTGCCAACCCGGGCAAGCTGAACGTGGCCACCATCGCCGTGGGCAGCACGCAGCACCTGGCCGCAGCGCTGTTTGAAACCCAGGCCGGCATCGACGTGACCCTCGTGCCCTACAAGGGCTCGCCGGCCGTGCTCACGGCGCTGCGCGCGGGTGAGGTGGACCTGGCGTTCGAAATCGTCGGCCCCATGCTGCCGCAGGTGGCCGCCGGCGCGGTGAAGGCGCTGGCAGTGACCTCCGACCAGCCCAACCCGGCGCTGCCCGGCGTGCCCACGGTGCTGGCGGCCGGCGTGGCCGGCTACAACGTGGCCTCGTGGAACGCGCTGGCGGCGCCGGCGGGCACGCCCGGCGAGGTGATCAGCCGGCTCAACCTGGCCGCCCGCGAGGCCCTGGGCGCACCGGCCGTGCGCGAACGCCTGGGCAAGCTGGGCGTGAGCCTGCACGCCAGCACGCCGGCCGAATTGCACAACCTGCTGCAAAGTGACATCAAACGTTGGGCCGCCGTGATCCGCCAGGCGCGGATCGAGCCGGAATGAGCACCGCCCGGCCGCCCGAAGGTGCTCGCACCGCAGTGCGCAGCACGAAGGTTGCCTGATGAGCACCGCCCTGCCGCCGTCGGCCACAGGCCGATGGCCTTCGGCAAGCGACAGCCAGTCCGCAGGGACTGGCTGTGTCCTGCCTCAGTCCGAAGGTGCTCGCACCGCAGTGCGCAGCGCGAAGGTTGCCTTATGAACGCCGCCGAGCTGGCCACCGCCGCCGTGCTGCTGGTCGACATCGTTGACAGCTCGGAGCTGTCAGCGCGCCTGGGGGACGCGGCCATGGCGCCGCTGTGGGCCGCGCACGACCGCATCGCGCGCGACCTGCTGGCGCAGTGGCGCGGCCAAGAGATCGACAAGACCGACGGCTTCCTGCTGCTGTTCGAGCAAGCCGCCGATGCGGCCGCCTACGCCCTGGCCTACCACCGCGCGCTGGCCCGGCTGGAACCGCCGCTGCGGGCCCGCGCCGGCTTGCATGTGGGCCCAGTGAGCCTGCGCGAAAACCCGCCAGCCGATGTGGCGCGCGGCGCCAAGCCGCTGGAGCTTGACGGCCTGAGCAAGCCCACCGCGGCGCGGGTGATGAGCGTGGCCGGCCCGGGCCAGACCCTGCTCACCGCGGCGGCGCGCGAGGCGCTGGGCCAAACGGCGCTGCGCCTGGTGTCGCACGGCCATTGGCGCGCCAAGGGCCTGGCCGAGCCGCTGGAGCTGTTTGAGCTGGGCGATGACGAATCGCCGCTGCGCCCGCCGCCCGATGCCGAAAAGGTTTATCGCGTCGTGCGCCAAGGTGAGCTGTGGCTGCCCGTGCGCGAGGTGCGCCACAACCTGCCGGCGCAGCGCGACGCCTTCGTCGGCCGCCGCCACACCTTGCAAGAGCTGGCGCAGCGCTTCGAGGCCGGCGCGCGGCTGGTGTCGCTGCTGGGCATGGGCGGCAGCGGCAAGACCCGGCTGGCCACCCACTTCGGCTGGGCCTGGCTGGGCGACTTCCCTGGCGGCGTGTGGTTTTGCGATCTGGCCAACGCGCGCACGCTCGACGGCGTGCTCAGTGCCGTGGCGCAAGGCCTGGATGTGCCCTTGGGCAAGGAAGGCGCAGTGGCCCAACTCGGCCATGCCATCGCCGGGCGCGGCGCCTGCCTGGTGATCTTCGACAACTTCGAGCAGGTGGCCCGCCACGCCGAGGAAACGGTGGGCCAGTGGCTCGAACGCGCGGCCGACGCGCGCTTTCTCGTCACCTCGCGCGAGGTGCTGGGCATCGCCGGCGAGGAGGCCCTGGCGCTGGCGCCCATGACCGCCGCCGACGCCCAGGCTTTGTTCATGAAGCGCGCCGCCGCGGCGCAACGCGGCTTCACGCCCACGGCAGAAGACCAGGCCGCCATCGGCCCGCTGGTGAAGCTGCTCGACGGCCTGCCCCTGGCCATCGAGCTGGCTGCCGCGCGCGTGCGCAGCCTGCCGCCGCGCGCGCTGCTGGCACGCATGAGCGAACGTTTCAAATTACTGGCTTCAACCGGCAGCCGGCTGGACCGCCAGGCCACGCTGCGCGCGGCGTTCGATTGGTCGTGGGATCTGCTCAGCCTGCCCGACAAGGCGGCGCTGGCGCAGCTCGCCGTGTTCGAAGGCGGCTTCACGCTCGAAGCGGCGGAAGGCGTGCTCGACCTGAGCGCGTACGACGGCGCGCCCTGGATCGTCGACGCCGTGATTTCGCTGGTCGACAAGTCCTTCGTGCGCCCGCTGGCCGACGAACGCTTCGAGCTGCTGATGAGCGTGCAGGCCTACGCCCTGGAACACCTGCAAACCGCAGATCGCTACCCCGGCAGCGGGCCACAGGCGCTGCGCGCCGCATGCCACCGGCACCACCGCTGGTTCGCCGCGCTGGGGCCGGACCGTGCGGTGGCCCATGCCTGCGCCGAGCTGGACAACCTGGCCGCGGCCTGCCGCCATGCCGTGGCGGATGGCGACAGCGCCAGTGCCTGCGGCGCGCTGGAAGGGGCCTGGGCCGCCACCAGCCACCACGGCCCCTATCAGGGCGGCCTGGCGTTGTGCGAACTGGTTTGTGGCATGCCGGGTTTGCAAGGGCGCGAACTCGCCCTGGCGCAGTACCTGCGTGCTCGCGCCGCAAGCTCGTGCGGGCAGCAGGCTGATGCCGGCCAGGCGCTGACGCTGGCCATGGCCGCAGCGCACCAGGCGGGCGACACCTTTCGCCAAACCTTGATCCACATCGACCAGGCCGAGTTGCATCTGCGCGGCGGGAATGTGGCCTCGTGTCAAATCGACATCGACCAAGCGCTGGCCTTGGCGCGCAGCGCGAACGAACCCTTGCTGGAATGCATGGCCTTGAACACCTTGGGCTCGTTGCAACTCGACCTCGGCCACACGCTGCACGCGCTGGCGGCCTATGAGCAGGGCCTGGCCCTGGCGCGGCAGCAAGCCAGCCTGCGCTGGCAAGGCAACTTGCTGGGCAACCTGGGCAATGTCTATTCCGACATCGGCCGCATGGTGGAAGCGCTGGCCCATTGCGAGCAGGCGCTGGACATCGCCCGCCGCATCGGCGACCGCCGGCTCGAAGGCAACACCTTGTGCAACCTGGGCATGATGAACTTCGTGCTCGGCCAGCTCGACGCCGCGGGCAGCGCCGGCGAGGCGGCGCTGCAGGTGGCGCGCGAAATTGGCCATGTGCAACTGGAATGCATCGTGCTGTGCAACCTGGGGCTGGTGTATGACGTCTGGGGCCGCCGTGCCCAGGCGATGCTGAGCTTCAACGCCGCGATCACCTCGGCGCGGCGCATCGGCGACCGCCGCAGCGAGGGCCAGTTCCTGGGCTACCTTGGGCTGGCCCTGGCGCGCGAGAGCCGCTTCGACCCGGCGCGCGAGCACCTGTCGCGCGGCCAGGCCATCTTGCGCGACTTCAACGACCAGCGCGGCCTGGGCGTGCTGCTGTGCGCGGGCGCCGAATGCGAATGGCTGGCCGGCGAGGCCGCGCCGGCACGCGCCGCCCTGCAAGAGGCTGCGGCGCTGGCGGAACAAATCGGTGCCGGGCCAGCGTCGGAGCTGGGCCTGGCGGTGGCGCGCGTGCGCTCGCTGATTGCTGGCGTGGCCGCCGCGGCGTGACGTGCAGGCCTGAAGCGCAGGCGTGATGCCGCGGCGATGGCACCGTCAGTTGTTCTGGATGTATGGATCCAGCGGCTCAAGCGCGGCGCCGCGCTGCACATCGATCACCTTGACCATGTACTTGTAGCGCTCGCCGCGGTCGTGGCGCAGCTTGTTGCAGCGGAACACGCGCCGGTCCTGGGTCAAGCGGCATTGATGCTTGCCGGTTGATTCGAGCACGATGCCGTCTGCGCTGAACTCATAGCCCGCCTGCACGATGCGCCACAGCAGGGCCGTGTCTTCCACCGTGGTGGTGGCCACTTCCTCCGGCACGGTGATGCGCCCTTGCACGATGTGGACTTCGATCTCCTGGCGGTCTTTGGCGCCGGCCGGCAAGGCCAGGCCGAGCGCGGCCGTCAAGACGGTGAGTAGCAGTTTGTTCATGGTTGCGTCTCAAGCAAAAGTGGCGTTGCCACTTCGCTTGACCCCTCACGGGGAGCGGGCCGAATGGGCCCGGCCCTGGGGGGCGCTCAGTGGCGGTTGATGCGGCTCGTGGCGGCCGCTGCGCGCATTCTGGGGCCGGCGGGCTGGCGTGTTCAGTGCGCTGCCGGCGCTGCCGCCCGAAAGACCATGCCCACGGAGTCGTAGCGCAGGTTGTCGGTGCCGAACAGTGCACGCAGCAACAGGCCCCACGAACGCCACTGCGAATTGCGCCGCGAGTGACTGGCGGCAGCGGGGTCGGCGCGCACGACATGATCGTGAATGCGCTGTTCGGTTTCGATGTACTCGTTGGAAAAGTAGCGGCAGAACCCCTCGTGGAAAACGGCAACCTGCGCCAGGCCGGCGCGCTGCGCAGCCGTGCGCAAACTTGCCGCATCGAAGAAGTTGATGTGCCGGGGAATGTCCAGGTGCTCCCAGGACAGCCCCGCTGACCGCGCCGGCGCCGACCCATTGTTCGGCACCGCCACCACCACCACACCTCCCGCGGCCAGCAGGCCAGCGGCGCTGCCCAGGGCAGCAACCGGGTCGGCGAAGTGTTCCAGCACGTGAGACATCAGGACGACATCGAACGAACCGGGCACAAGCGCTTGCGGCAGGGCTTCGATAGAACCCGGCAGCACCGTGAACCCTGCTGTCGCGAAGGCCACCGCCTTGGGGTCGCGTTCCACGCCCACCACCTGAAAGCCCTGCGCCACCAACTCACCGGCGATCAAGCCTGCGCCGCAGCCGATGTCGCAAACGCGCGCCGGGCGCTGGCGCACCTGTTGGGCAATCACCTGGGCCACCGTGCGACCCCGGTCCAGCCGCCAGGCCAGGTGCTGGCGCAGGCGGCTTTGGAAGCTGGGTGCAGCGCCGCCGGCCAGGTGCGATTGGCCTTGGGTGTAGTACGCCTCCAGCTCGTAGAACTTGGCAGTGTCCGCGGGTGCTGGCCGGGAGTGGACAAAGGCAAATCCGCAGTGGCCGCAAGCATGAATCTTGCCCCAGGTGGTGGCCGCGAAGGTCTTCGAATCGACGGGCATCGTCATCCGCCTCGGTGCGGCAGCGGCGCAGACCGGACAGGGGGCCGTTGCCGCCTGCTCGCGCATGGCGGGTGCTGCGACAAGGTTGCTGCCGGACAGTGGTGGACTCATGGGTATCTCAGGTTGATCGCCGCCATGCAGGGGCATTGGGGTGTTGTGGTATTCGGATGGTTGCCAGGTACGGCCATTTCATGCCTGTCGACGCCATGCCGCAGGCGCCTGCGGCGCAAGGTCAAAAATGTACCTCGCCGGCCATGCAAAACGGCGTTTGCGCACACGAACCGCACCGGCTAGACGCCCCTGCCGATCAGATTCCTGGCGATCTACCCGCTGGAACAAGCACCATCGAGACCAGCCGGCAGTGCTCCGCGTTGCCGCAGCGCGGGCACCGAAACCCGTTGGGGCAGCGCGCCGCACGCATAATCTCGGCGCACTGCGCAACCGAGCTGAAGCTGCGCTGAAACTCGGGCAAGGACATGCCGCGCTGGAACTGGATCAGATTCATGCCCATGGTGCATCACCGAGCAAAGGGATGCGTCAGTCTATACAGGCACAGGTTTACCAAGTGAACCATGCTGAGACTTGTTACTAATCATAAAATATGAAATCTTACGTTTCGAGTGCGATGGGGATCAAGAGAAGATTTCTTGAACTGTGGCTGTTGTATAAGCTAGATAAAAATTCTACTGAGCTGGAAATAAAAAATCTACTTTCCGACTTGAAACATACTGGATCGACAATTGAAAATTTACTGGGCACCCCTCTGGTCAATAAAGACATATTAGAGATCGGGCCAGGTCAACGATTCAAGCAGGCTCTATTCTTCGGCTCAAGTAACCGATTGACAGCCATCGATTTGGACGACATTGAAGTGCACGGGATCGCTGGTTGGTTCAAGCTTTGGACAAATAACGGATCGGTTCGCTTTATAAAGACCGCTGGAAGAAAAGTTCTGGGGTCTGATCGAGCTTTTAAGCGTGCGTACGAAAAACTCCATCCTGCAGCCAGACGCGCGAATATAAATTTCCTGCGGCGCGACGCTGCCGATACAGGATTGCCTGATTTATCATTCGACGTCACTATTTCATTCTCAGTGTTAGAGCATATTCCAGATCCACGTCTAATAATAATGGAGATGATTCGCTTAACAAAACCTGGAGGCGTTTTCTTTCACGTTATTCATATCTATACAAGTGACTCGGGCGCGCACGACCCAAGATCATTTCAAATTCCGCACCCAGATTTTCCAAGTTGGTGCCACCTGCGCGCGTCAACACTACATTTATCTGCTGGAAACTGTTTTATTAATAAGCTTAAACTTGACGATTGGTTAGACATAGCGGCAGAAAAATTACCCGGGTGTTCAATTCAGTATCTTTTCGCAGTTGAAGAATCGGGTCTTAAGAATGATTTGAAAAAAGTAAGGCTAGGTGGTGAATTGGCAGAATACAGAGATGATGAACTGCTAACAAATTGCCTGATCCTTACTTGGAAGAAACCACTGATGTGATCTTTCGATCATCTTCTAATAAGCGGTTTCATCATAATCATGTATCTATTCAGCCCTGCGAAGTGCATCTGTAAAGATCACGATCGGAACGGCGCAGCGTGCATTGTCAACACGCTGCGGTACAGCTCGACAGTCTGTTGCGCGACTTTTGCCGGGTCGTGCGCCTCTTGCACGTAAGCACGGGCGGCCGCACCCATCGCACCTGCAGCGGCCAGATCATCAAGCAGCACAAAGATGGCTTCGCTGAGCTTCGCCGAATCTGAGCTTGCGGCCAGCACGCCCGTGCGCCCGTTGTCAATGACCTCGCGAACGCCGCCTGCTGGGGTTGCCGCCACCGGGCAGGCCTGCGCCATGGCCTCCAGTGCCGTGTTGGGTTGGTTTTCCCAACGCGAAGCCACCACGGTCACGGCCGCATTGCAGCGCAAAGCCTGAATGTCGGCTTGCGGCAGCGGCCCCCATACCTTCACGGCATGGCCGAACGCCTCGCCGAACCAATCATGGATGCACTCCTGGATCGATAGCGATCGCGGGCCGAATTGCATGCGCTCGCTGCTTGGGCCCACAAAGCTCAAGCGCAAGCCGGGGTCACGATCGAGCATGCGCCTGAACGTTTGCAGCACCAGATCGCCGCCCTTGATGTGGTGAAACCTGCCCACGAACAGAACATGCTTGGGGTCGCAGTCGCGCGCGTTCCAGATCAGCTCGCTGGTGATCGGCACGGCAACCGGGTTGCGGATGACGGTCAGCGGCAGGTCACGCACATTGAAGCGATCAAACGTGCGGCTGATGGTGTCCATGGCTGGCGCAAAGACGTAGCGCGCCTGGCGTAAGGCGTGGGCCTCGCGCTCGATCAAGGCCAGCACGGCGGGCGAAGGCGCCGCTTCTTCCATGCGCGTGAGGAAGACCGGCCCATGCAGCTTCACCACTACAGGCATGGGCACGCCCCGCTGCACCTGCGCAAACCAGCCGAAGCTTTCTTCCATCTCGACGATGTCCACGGGGTTGGCCCGGTGAACGCGCCGCAGCGTGTCGATGATCAGCTTGGGCGCCCAGTCCAGGGCGTCCACCTGCCTGCGCGCCACGCGGCAAAGCGTTTGCTCGACACGGGTCGCCCACCCGGGCTCGATTTGGTAGACCTGCGCAGAGCGGTGCCCGGCACCTGCGTTCACTGCGATCACAGTGACCTGGTGCCCGAGTTGCAGCAGGCCCGCGCGCAGATGGTGAACATAGGTCACGATCCCGTTCGGTACGCCCATTGGCCAACCGGGAGAAACCAAGACGATGTGCATGGTGGAGAAAGTTATCTAAAACAGCGAGCAGAATTGTCTGGTTCGGCGGCAAGGCCAGAGAAACCAATCTTGCTGGGGTCAAATCATGTAACTGATGCCTGAAAAAATACTCCATGTGGCCAAACTCAACCCAACAATCGACAAGTCAGCCCGCACATCGAACAAGCCAAGACGATATCGCCGGTGCGTGACGAAAATCAGCGCCAACAACGGCTCGATGGCGGCACCAGCCAAAAAACCAACCAGCCCCATGAAGTGATATCCAATGCCGGTCAACGCCACCACACCCATCAAGCGAATAAAGTTGGAGATCAGTTCGCCTTTGATGTAACCCCTGGCATTCAGGATACTCAAGGAGGCGAAAAGCAATGCTTCAAATGACGCCCTGATCATGGCCCACTTCAATATCATGCCGGCCTGGCTGTAACGCGGATCATAAATGATGTCAACGATCGGTTGGGCCAAGCCGCCCACCATGGCCGGCAGCACAACCAGCGGCAGCAGCATTTTCTTGTTTTCGGCATAGAGCTTTTGGGTAAAAAGTGCCGGCGCCGTCAAGTTCCAATGCGCGCACCGTGGATAGAGCACGGTATGGCTGACTTTGATGGCCAAGCCTGAAACGGTGCCTGACAGGTTGTTGGCCACACCGTACAGGCCCATCAGCCTGATGTCGAACAGTTTCAGAAAAATGATCTTGTCATACTGAGAGAACGCCAAGGTCAGCATACTTCCCGGCATGACGACTTTTGCAAAGTCGAACAGAGGGCGGAGGATGGTTTTGTCGATACCGAATCGCGGCCGGTTTTCTGGGTATACAAAATAACTGCACATGGTCATCAAACTGCGATTGAGCAATATTGAAAAGACCATCGCCCAGTGGTTTCTCAGGTAATAAGCCATCACGATGGTGCAAGCCGTGGTGACCGCCGTGCAACCCAGTTCAATATAGGCCACCACCCGTGCCCGCTGGTTGCGCATGGCCTGCACGAAACCGAGCGTCTCGACGCCCCCCAGCACGAAGAAGACAGACAGGACCTGCAAACATTCACCAACCAGCGGGTCGCCGTAGATGCGCCCAATCCAGGGCGCAAAGGCATAGAGCAGTGCAGCATTCAATATTCCGCGCACCAGGCGCACCGTCCACAAGGTGTTGATCACCGCCTGTTCCCCACCACGCTCGTGCCGAATCAGGAAACCGGTGATACCGATGTCCGACAGCATCTCCAGGGCAAAGGCAATGGACATCAATATGGCCAGCAGCCCATACGCCTCGGGGTAGAGCAGCCTGGACATGACGATGCTGCTGCCCAGGCGCAGCACCAGCATCGCGCCGAACGTGAAGGTGGCGGAAAAAAGCTCGCCGCGAAAGTTGATCTTCAAGCCAGGTGGCATCTGCTCGTTGCAGGCATGGTTGGGGGCTGAATCAACAAGCAAGCGGCGCTGCGGCGCGTGGCAGTGAGCGCAAAGCTGCTGTCCGAAACGTGATTGGCGCGGCACCCGTGCGGCCGCGCTTGGGCAGGCCTCAAGCCGTGCTCTTTCTGACGGGCCGAACCCCTGCCGCGGCGCTGGTTCTGACGGCGCCCGTTACCACGGCGGCCTGGGGCAATTGGCGCGTGGTCAACTCGGCGCCAAGCCCTGTCAGCAGCCAGTACATGATCGGCAGACTCGTGCCAAAGCTGCCTGCACCCAGCATGAACGCCGTGCCCACCATGGTGGCCACCAGCGCGGCGCCCATCCAGGCCTGCCGCTTGTCGAGCTTGAGCAGTTGCCGGGTGCGCCAGTACGCACCGATCATGCCGATCATGAAAGGCGCCAGGAACAGCGTCAAACCGACGACGCCATAAAACAGCGCCATCGCGGCAAAAACGTTGATCAGATCGATGATGCCCTGGCCCTGACGCAACGACTCCATCTTGCCCATGACAAATGGGCTGCCGAACCAGGGGTTTTGCTGAATCAAGAGCATCGATGTGTTCCACAACTCCTGCCGGTACTCAACGCTTTCAGCGCCCACCGTGCCGATGAAAGGCAGTTTTTCCAAGATCGGCTGGCCCCATGGGGTCACCAGAAAAACCGAAACCAGGAAGCAAAATAATAGCGACCGCGATAAGTTCTTGTTTTCCTTGCTGGCGGTGGTCAGCTGATAGGTGAGGTAGACCATGACCGCAATCAGCCAGGGTGCGCGCGAAATGGTGATATACAAGGCAGCAGCCAAAAGAACCAAGGCGGCATAGCTCTTTGCGGAACTGCGAATATAGTTCCTCAAGTACAACCAGAAGCCGATTGACATGGCCAGCATATACCCAAGCGCCAAGGCGTGGCCAGACGCCGCCTGAGCCCGGAGTTCGTCCCCGCGCAGCAGCCAGGCAAACTCATTGGCGTCGCCCCAGGCCTGCGCAATGCCCGGGTACATCAGCCACCCGCGCGAGGATTCGAACAGCCCGATGATGCCCATCAGGGCGCAGCCGAGCACGAATGCAGCCAGCGCATCGGTCAGACGGCGCAGGTCGCCGCCCAGACGGCTGAAAACAATGTAAATCAAGCCGCAATCGAGCACCATCAAAAAGGCGCGGCGCATCGACATGGTAAAGGCCTCGTAAGGCAATAGCAGCAAGATCTGAATCGCCGCGAAGGCCAGTACAAACGAATCAAAGATCTTGTACCGACCCCAATTTAGGCCGCCCGGCCGGTAGTACATCTGAACCACCATGGGCAATAGCACCACCAGCGCCAGAATTCTGAAGTTATTCAGCTCAAAGAGATATTTTATGACAGGAGTTGGAATATAAACATTGATAGGTGGAATGACATGCAGCATGACCAGAAAAATGGCTGCCGGGTTGGGGTCGCGCCTGCCACACCAATAGTAGAGTGGCGCCGCGAACAACACGAAATACCAGAACGACGGGCTGATGAAAGCCACCACGGTCAGTGCCAACCACACATTGCGCCGCCGCTCAAACACGGTCTTGTCGCAAAACCGCAGAGCCAATGGCTTGGCCAAGGAAAACAGCAACAGTGACAACGTCAAGACGACGACGAGCGGCTTAAGGTTGTCGGTCATGGTGACAGCCCGTCATGGTTCTTGATGTGCCTGGCGCAAGACGAGCTACCCTATCGCGTCAAACGCCGCTTCAAGCCGAAGACATAGCGCTGCAGGGCCGGCGGCACCCATTGCCGAACATGCTGCTCGAAGCGCAGGCCGAACGCCTCACGGTGCGTGGCGGCCGCATCGCCCGGCCGGGCTTGATAGATGGTGGAGTTGTTGGGCGTTTCGTTGTAGATCTCTTTGGACGCCGTGTAGTAATACAGGGCCATCGACCTTCTGAAAACACCCTCCGGGCAGGTCAACGGGTCGGGGTGTCCATGGTACGTGTCGGCATCGGTGTTGAAGACCACGCAGCGGTTGAAGATCGGCGCGATCTCCGCGCACTTGTTTTGCATCTTCCTGTCCCACAGTTCCAGGTTTCCCCCGAACTCAGGTTTCCAGTCATCGTTCAAATAAACGATGACGTTCATTCTGCGTTGCAGGTGCAGGGCTTCGTTAATTCTGAAATCAGCGTGGACACCGAGCAGGCCGCCGCGGGAAATCTCATGGAAACCACCGCCGTTGAAATAGGCGTCAGGGATCAACCCCTGGATGGAAGACAAGCCTTCAAGAAACTGCAAGAACGGCGCAGAGTTGAAAAAGTGAAACATCCGTCTGGCCGGTGGGGTGCATTCCTCCGGCAGAACCTGCCGCTTGTGCAGGCCCGCATAGCCCATTTCGAACACACGGTCTGATGGCAACGGGCGCGGCGGGAACTCATTCAACGCCATCCGGGTGATGTTCTCGGGCAGGAAATTGTCCAGAACGATGTGCGGGAACGGCTCGGCAAAGGCATATGTTGCGGCATGGGTTTCGCCAATTTGCCGGGCCAGCTTGGCGTCGAGCAAGAAACCGGCGTCCATGTCCACCGGCAGCACCGCGGCGTGAGCCTCGTTCGCGCGGGCAGGCGGCAGCGCGGGACGGTTTGACTCGATGGTTGACATGTCTTTCGTGCTTTTCATTGCGCAGCGCCAAGCTGATTCGGGCAGCCGGTGTCTCGAAACGCTTACTTGGCGGACTTGCTCTTGACCGCTGACGGCAGCAGGCCGGCCAGCACGGCATCGAGCACGAAGAAGAACACCAGCGCCACCAGCATGAGCAGCATCCCGGCAGCGCCATGCAGGAAGCCCTGGCCGGCTTCGTCTCCAAGGTGGTAGGTCACCAGCACCAGGATGCTGACCCGCACGATGTTGGACAGGAAGGCAATGGGCAGGATGGCCAGCACCATGATGGCGTTGTGAACCAGGCTGTCGCGCTTCATGATGTACATGAACAAGGTGCCCAGCGCACCCAGGCTGAACATCGAGTGCAGGCCGGAGCAGGCGTCGGCCACCAGCAACTGGTACTGCCCCACGGTGATGAGCACGCCGGTACGGGCCACGGGGTAGCCCAGGGCATAGAGCGAATCGACCACGATGACCGAGATCCAGTGCTTCAGCGGGCCGGTCACGACGTCGACAAAGGTGCCCGGCAGCGGCACCAGGAAGATCATGTAGAGCAATGCAAACCAGGCCACGGCCGTGGCTCGTGCACCCTTGATCAGCAGCAGCACGGCCACGCTCACGAGCAACTGAGAAAAGAACTCGACGCTGCTGGCATTGAAGACACGCCCAAAGACATAGAACACCAGGCCGACCGCCAGCACGGGCCAACCCACGCCCGGCAGGCTCTTTGTGGGCGCGTCAAGGAGGCGCTCGCGTATGCCCCAGAAGAGCCAGGCAAGGATGGCCACGATGATGGGGCCGTGGCCCATATCATCGGTTTGCCAGATGCCGTTCCAGGCGTTCCAATAGGTTGGCAGGTACAGCGCAGCCAGGCCCAGGCCGGCAATGATCCAGGCCAGGTGCTGCGGGACGGGTTGCGTGGCCTTCGCTAGGCCGCGGCCAGGGTCAGGACGAAGGGCTGCCACCATGACGACATCGCACGCGGCGGCCTAGCCCGCCGCGACCTTGGACTTCTTCGCGCCCTTGCCGGGCGGAATGTCAACCAGCACCGAGCCGACCACCCGCGCGCCGGCATCGGTGACGATGTCTACCGCCTCGTTGAACGCCTTGGTGCGGGTGAGGTTGGTGCGCGCCACGGCCAGCGCGGCACCCGCGGCGCGGGCCACCAGGGCAGCGTCGATGCCCAACTCGAGCGCCGGTGTGTCGATGATCACCACGCTGAATGTGGACGTGCTTTGATCGATGATGCGTTGCAGCGCCGAGCGCGACAGCAGCTCTTGTGGGTTCGGCGGCAGCGGCCCCGAAGGCAGCACCGCCAGGCCGGGAATCCCGGCCACGAACTTGAGCACCGTTTCCTGCACCTGCCCGACCAGCAGGTTGGACAGGCCGGCAGCGTTGTCGAGCTTGAAGTACTTGTGTTGGGAAGCGTTGTGCAGGTCGGCGTCGATCAGCAACGTGCGCTCGCCGGCCTGGGCAAATGACACCGCCAGGTTCGCCGCCAGGTGGCTGCGCCCTTCGCCCCGGCTGGCACCCACCACCGCCAGGCTGGTGTGCTTGCCGCTTTCATCGAACCAGCGCAATTGCAGCTGGCTGCGCAGCGCGCGCAGGCGCTCGCCTTCATGACCGAAGGGCCGGTAGGCAACGGTCACTTCTTCGCTGACCGGCCGGCCTGGGCCACTCAGGAACGGGTACTCGAACTGCAGCGACAAGGCGTACAGGATGTCTGACTCGGTCAGCAGCCCAAGCTGGATGCCGGCGTCGCCGAAGCGCACATCCGCACCCTTCTGGAATTGCAGGATGCGCTCGGCGTCTTCCGGCGTCAGGCGGCCGTTGTCGACAAGGATGCCGCCGATCGAACGATCGACATTACCTGGAATGAAATCAGACTTCATCTTGGCCATGGTTCAAGCCGCCGCATCGTTCATCGTGAGTTGAGGAGCCGAGCGCGGGGGCGGCAGGCGCCGCACAAGCGGGCCGCTGCTGCGCTTGGCCGACAGCACGCTGAGCACCGGCACGCCATCGGCCATCTTCAGGTCTTCTTCGCTGCGCACGCGGCCATCGAGTTTTTCCAGCGCCACGGTGCAGGCCAAGCCGAGCAACAAGCCCAGGATCGCCGCAGCGATCATGTTCTTGGGAATGTTCGGGCTGATGGGCTCCAGGGGCGCGGTGGCCGGGCTGAGCACGCGGGCACCGGCCTGGTCAGCCTTGGTCTCCAACGACAGTTGGCTGCGCCGCAAGTTGACCGACTCGAACGCGCGCTGCGCGGCTTCGAGGTCTTTCAGCACGAACGCACCTTCATCACGCACGGCGCGCATGGTCAGCACGGTCTTTTTCTGGTCGTTGACCAGGGCACGCAACTCACCGATCTTTTGTGATGCCACCCGGTTCACGCTGACCGAGGTGCTGCCCACACGGCGGGTTTCGCGCGACAACTGATCCTTCAATTCCTTGATTTGAGTGTCGAGCTGGATCCGCGTGGGGTGGCTCACGCCCAGCGTCAGGCTGGCCTCGGCCATCCTCGTCTCGGCCGTGGCCAGTTGCGCACGCAGGCCCTGCACCGCCACGCTTTGAGAGACGTCTTGAGAATCGGTGCCGGTGTTCCTGGCGATGCTGCTGGTGAAGGCCTGATCGGCCAACCCGGCGGCCAGGGCCGACTCCAGGCTGGCCAGGCGCGCACTTTCCTGATCGAACCGATCCGCCGAAATGATCACGCCGCGGCTTTGCTGGAATTCAGCCACCTTGGCCTGCGCGGCTTCGAGCTCGGTGCGCAGCTTCTTGATCTGTTCATCGAAGAAGTCGGAGTTTTCGAGCGACGTGCTGCGCCGCAACTCGACGCTGAAGTCGATGTAGGCCCGGGCAAAGGTGTTGGCCGCCGCCGCCGCGAAGTTGGGGTCGGTGCCAGTGAAGGCGATGGTCATGATCTGGCTGCCCTTGCTCGGCAACACCTGCAAGCCGCGCTGCATCAGCTGCCCGAAGTAGGTCTCCAGCGGAATCTTCGAGGCGGTTTCCTCACGCCATTGCGCCACGGCGGCCGGGCTTTGCGCCAGGCCCATCATGCGCACCACGCGGCCCGACAAGCGCTCACTTTGCACGATCTCGGCCTGCGTGGCCACATAGGCCGGCGCGGCGATGCTGGGCGCCAGCGCCGCCAACAGCGGGTCAGTTTTCAGGTCAAGAATGACCGTGGTGCTGGCAAAGTAACGCTTGGGCATGTACCAGCTCGCGGCAAAGCCGGCGGCCATGACCAGGGCGAAGATGACCAGCACCAGCCACCAACGCAGCCGCAGGATCAACAAAATCTGGCGCAGATTCATGGTGACAGGTCTCAGAACAATGATTCGCGGACAAACACCACGTCATTGGGTTTAAGCAGATCGTTCATCTTCGGCTCGATGACACGCACTTCGCCGCTTTCCTCGCGCCGATTCACGCGCAGGCCTTTTTCCGTGCCACGCTGGCTCACGCCGCCGGCCGAGGCCAAGGCCTGCATCAGCGTCATGTTGCGTTCCAGGCGCACGGCGCCCGGGCGCTGCACCTCACCGTAGAAATAGAGCTGGGGCTGGCGGTCAACCCAAATCACGTCGCCGTCGCGCAGCACCACGTCGTTGCCACGCTTGCCTGGCGCAAAGACACCCGGCAGGTCGATCTCGACGCGATAGGCCTGGCCGCTGCGCGTGCCCACCACCACCACGGAATCGGCCCCGCCCGGGGCAACGCCGCCGGCTGAGGCCAGGATGTCAGTCAAGCGCACTTCGCCCACCTCAAGCGGGTAGCGGCCGGGCTTGCCGACTTGCCCCAACACCGAGACCTGGTTGCCGCGAACCTGAAGAACGATCACCGACACCTGCGGGCGGTTGACGAAATTGCCTTCACGCAGACCGTCGGCGATGCGCTTTTCAGCCTGCGGGATGGTCAACCCGGCCAGCGAGACAGTGCCCAGCAGCGGGAACGAAATCTGGCCCGGTTCGGTGATGCGCAGTTCCAGCGACAGATCCGGGTTCTGGTACACGAAGATGCGAATCGAGTCCCCGGGCGACAGCCGGTACTGCGGCGCCACGGCCGCCACCTGGCCCGCGCCTTGTTGCGCCTGAGCCGCGCCCTGGCCAAGCAGGGTGAGTGTGGCCAGCAGCAAGGCGCCGCAGGCGCCGAAGGTTGATCGAACAAATCTGTGCATCGCCGTGCCGATCATCAAAAGGGTGCTCACTTCTTCAGGCCCAGACCACGCTGCAACGTGGCCGCGTCGACCGAACTGGCCGACGGTGCAACAGGGTCAGCGATGGGTGCGCTGGCCCGTGCACCTGTGTCCGGCGCATCTTTCAGGCCGAAGCCCGACTTGATAGCCGATTCGTCCAACGACTTGGCCGCCGAAGCTGCCACCTCGGCCGGCGTGGGCGCCGCTGCCAGCGGTGACGCCGTGGGTGCGCCCTCGGCGTACTTGCCCAGATACTTTATGTCTGCGCTGGCGCGAATGCCCTTCAGGTCATCGGCGATCAGCTTGCGTTTGCGCTCGTTGTGCAGGAACTGCTCGATCACCGGTTGCGCCCGAGTCGCATCGACGGGCTGGCTGCGCGAGCCGGCCAGAAAGACCACGAGCGCGCCTTTGGCGGTCTGCGTGAACGTGGTTTCGCCGTCTTTCATTTTGGCGAATGTGCCCAGGTTATTCAGCGGCAATTGCTCAGCAGCGCGCACAGCCTGGTTCCCTGCGAATTGAATGTTGTTGGTCTTCAGGTATTCAACAAAATCGCTGATGCCTTTGGCGGCTTTCAAGCGTTGGTGCAAGACCGGAACCAGGTTGGGTTCAGCGTCGATGGCCAGTTCCTGCAACTGGTAGACGCGGCGCTGGCTGAACAAGGCCGGGTTTTCATCGTAGTACTTCTTGATTTCTTCAGCGCCGGGTTTTGGCGCGCCTTCACCCACCTTATCGAAGTAAGCACGGGCGATGATTTCGCGGCGTGCCGCCTCCAGCTGGGTGAGCACTCGCTGGTCGCGATCAAGCTTTTGTTCCGAGGCCTTTTGCAGGGCCAACTCCTGGTCGATCAGGCGCTCAAGCACCTGCTTGCCAGCGGCTTCAGCCTGATCGGGCTTCAGGCCGCGCTGCTGACCCAGCACGTAGTTGATCTGGTGCACGGTCAACTCTTCCTTGTTGACGCGCGCGGCGGACTGCGTAGCGCCCTTCTTGTCCTCTTTCTTGCCGCCGCAAGCGGCCAGGCCCAGACCCAGCGCCAGCACCAAGCAGGCGCTCACAACGGGATGGCGGGCGATCAAACTGCACTGCAATGTCATAGACGTGCCCCATGCCCAAGCCGGCATGGCCTTGTGTACTGATTTCAACAACCCGGCGTGTTTCCTACAGCCGGGATCCCCTTGCAAAGGCTGGCGAGTGTAACGGCAGCCCCCCGCCCGCCCTTGAGCGCGACTCTGAATCTGTAAGCAATTGCCAAACCCTACCGTGAAATTGGCACTGCATGCCCGCCTGAGCAGGCGGGTGCAAGGTTCGCGGATTGGTGCTAGGAGCGTGCCGGGCCCGGGGTAGGTCAACCCTAAGTTTGGCCGTCTCCTAGCAACGCAGCCCAACGTGCAGGGCAACAACGCCCGCGCTAAGGCTGTGCACATCAACATGGCCGAAACCCGCCACTTTCATCATGGCTTTGAGCGTTTCGCGGTCGGGGTGCATCCGAATCGATTCGGCGAGGTAGCGGTAACTGTCGCCGTCGCCCACCACCCAGCGGCCCAGCGCGGGCAAGACTTTGAAGGAGTACCAATCGTAGGGTTTGCTCAACAAAGGCGCCACTTTGGAGAACTCCAACACCAGCAAGCGCCCACCGGGTTTGAGCACCCGGGCCATCTCGGCCAGGGCACGCTCCTTGTGCGTCATGTTGCGCAAACCGAAAGCCACGCTGACCACATCAAAGCTGGCGTCGCGGAAGGGCAGCGCCTCGGCGTCGCAGGCCAGGGTGGGCAGGGCGAGCCCTTCATCGAGCAAGCGATCACGCCCGACGCGCAACATCGCTTCGTTGATGTCGGTGTGCACCACCAAGCCGCCCGTGCCGGCGCGGCGCGCGAACTCGCGCGTCAGGTCGCCCGTGCCGGCGGCGATGTCCAGCACGCGCTCGCCGGCCACCACATTGGCCACCGCCACGGTGTAGGCCTTCCACACGCGGTGCAGCCCGAGCGACATCACATCGTTCATCAGGTCGTAGCGCTGCGCCACCGAGTCGAAGACCTGGCGCACATGGCTGGCCTTGTCGCCTTCAGCGACGCTGCGAAAGCCGAAATGCGTCTGGCTCACTGGTGTGCCTTCGTGCTGCGCACTCCGGTATTCGCCCGTGGGGCTGCCCGGCGGGATCATGGACGTGCCGCGATCAATGGTTGCCGCAGGCATGGCCGGTGGTGGCGGCCACCTGCTGCACGTCGCGGTTGGCCTCGGCCGCTTCCAGGCGGGCCAGGTAGCGGGCCCACAGCTCGTCGTGCTGCGAGCCGAGCTGGTACAACAGGGCCCATGAAAAAATGCCGCTGTCGTGG
>JAYUQE010000525.1:0-7099 GCA_043756905.1 Burkholderiales bacterium
GCTCGAAGGGGTGGTCTGGGGCAGCAAGTTTGGCGTGCAGGGCTGGATCAAAGCGCTCACCGGCGCCGAGTTTCATGATTTCGCCGGCAGCGTGGTGGTGCATACCTTCGGCGGCTGGGTCGGCCTGGTGGCGGTGCTGCTGCTGGGCGCGCGCAGCAACCGCTACCGCAAGGACGGCGGCATCAGCGCGCACCCGCCGTCGAGCATTCCGTTCCTCGCGCTCGGGGCCTGGGTGCTGGCGGTGGGCTGGTTTGGCTTCAACGTGATGAGCGCCCAGACCATCGACAAGATTTCAGGCCTGGTGGCGGTGAACTCATTGATGGCGATGGCCGGCGGCACCCTGGTGGCAGTGCTGCTGGGCCGCAACGACCCCGGCTTCACCTACAACGGGCCGCTGGCCGGACTGGTGGCGGTGTGCGCCGGCTCGGATGTGATGCACCCGGCCGGCGCGTTGGTGGTGGGCGGCATGGCGAGCGCGATCTTCGTGTCGATGTTCACGTTGACGCAGAACCGCTGGAAGATTGACGACGTGCTGGGCGTCTGGCCGCTGCACGGCCTGTGCGGCGCCTGGGGTGGCATCGCTTGCGGCATCTTCGGCCTGCCCGCGCTGGGCGGCCTGGGCGGCGTCACCTTCAGCGCCCAGCTCATCGGCACGCTGCTGGGCGTGGCCTGGGCGCTGGTGGGAGGCTTGCTGGTCTACGGTGTGCTGAAGATGACGATGGGTTTGCGCATGAGTGCCGAAGAAGAGTTCCAAGGCGCCGACCTGTCGATCCACAAGATTGGCTCCACGCCCGACCGCGAGGTGAGCTGGTAGTCAGCCTTTCACGGGATCAAGCGCACCGGCAGGTGCTTCAGGCCGCGAAACCGCACCCGGCGGTCGCGCACCGGTTCGCCCGCCAGGGCAATGTGCGGTGCATGCGCCAACAGCAAGCTGAAGGCGACGCGCGCTTCCATGCGCGCCACGTTCATGCCGGCGCAGGCGTGGCCGCCGTGGCCGAACGCCAGGTGGGGGTTGGGTTTGCGCGCCACATCCAGCGCATCGGGTGCATCAAAGGCCGCCGGGTCGTGGTTGGCCGCACCGATGGCCAGGGTGATGAAACTGCCGGCCGGCAGTTCGCGGCCGCCCAGCTCTATCGCCGCCGTGGCCACGCGGTTGTTCAGTTGCAGCGGGCTTTCATAACGCAGCAGCTCTTCCACCGCGGTGTGGATCAGGTGCGGCTGCGCCACCAGGCGTTCCAGTTGATCGCGGTGGTTCAACAAAGCCAGCATGCCGTTGCCAATGAGGTTGGTGGTGGTTTCGTGGCCGGCGTTGAGCAAGAAGATGCAGTTGTGCAGCAGCTCGGGCTCGCTCAGCCGCTCACCGGCCACCTCGCCCTGGATCAAACGGGTGAGCACATCCTCGTCAGGGTTCAGCGGCGCGGCGCGGCGGCGCGCCACCAGCGTGCGCAGGTAGGCCACGAACTCGGTGACCGCCTGGTTGCCCGCGGCCAGCACGGGCGCGCCGGGCAGTGGCTCCAGCGCCGACAAAATGGCCAACGACCAGGCCCGCAGCGGCGCGCGCTCGGCGTGCGGCACGCCCAGCAGGTTGCCGATCACCTCCAGCGGAATTTGCGCCGCGAAGTCATCGATCAAGTCCACCGCACTTGCGCCGTGCAGGCCGTCAAGCAGCTTGTTGACCAGTCCAACGACACCCGGCTCCATGCGCGCGATGGCGCGTTGGTTCAGCGCGCCCAGCAACAGGCGGCGCACCCGCGTGTGCAAGGGCGGGTCGTTGAAGACCAGGCTGGTGGTGTGATGTTCATACAGCGGTGAGGCGCCGAACTTGGGCGCGAATTCGCGCCGCTTGTCGGAGCTGGCCGCCGGCTCACGGTACAGCGCCGCCACATCGGCATGGCGCGTCACCAGCCATGTGCCCGGCGCCAGTTCATGCACCGGGCTGTGTTCGCGCAGCGCGGCATGGAACGGGTAGGGGTCGTCGATGAAGCCCGGTGGCGGCTGGGTCAGGCTGAAGTTGGCCAGCCACGAGGGCGCGGCGCAGGGCAGGGAGGTCATCGCACGATCATGCCGTAAGCTTGTAGCCATGTTCACCGGCATCGTTCAAGGCGTGGCTACGGTCGCGCAGATACAAGACAAACCTGGCCTGCGCACGCTGCTGTTAAGGCTGCCGCCGGGTCTGGATGCGGGCCTGGCCATCGGTGCCAGCCTGGCCACCGACGGCGTGTGCCTCACCGTCACTGAACTGCCGGCCCCGGGCCTGGCCGCCTTCGATGTGATGCTGCAAAGCCTGAACCTCACCACCTTGGCCGGCCTGGTGCCGGGCAGCGCGGTGAATGTGGAACGCGCCGCGCGCGACGGCGCGGAAATCGGCGGCCACCCGCTTTCCGGCCACATCGATTTCAAGGCCACGCTGGCGGCGCTGAGCACGCCCGAGAACAACCATGTGCTGCGCATCAGCGTGCCACCGCCCTGGATGCGCTACATCTTCGCCAAGGGCTACATCGCCATCAACGGCGCCAGCCTCACCGTGGCGCAGGCCGACAAGCGCGCAGGCTGGTTCGAAGTCTGGTTGATTCCGGAAACGCTGCGCGCCACCACCTTCGGCGCCAAGGGGGTGGGTGCCGAATTGAACATCGAGATCGAGCGCAGCACTCAGGTGTTCGTCGACACGGTGCGCGAGGCGCTGGATGAACGCCTGGGCCACTTGCTGCCGGCGCTGGAACAACTGCTCGCTGAACGCGGCGTGGAACTGGCCGATCTGGGCCGGCCTTTGCCCAAGCTCAAGTGAAGCTGCCACCGCGCCCGGCGCCTGATCTGAAACGTTGGGCGCCCGCCGTGCCCTCGCTCAAGGCGACGGCATAACCCGCAGCGCCTTCGCGGCGCAAGGCTTCGGCCAGCGGCAGCTCCCACTGCGCATAGGCCGAGGCGCGGTCGCCCAGCATGCAGGCCTGCGGGAACGCCGCAATCTGCGCGGCGAGTTTCAGCGCCACCGCAACGGCCTGGCCGTCAGCCACCACCTGTGTGGCCAGCCCCATGGCCAGGGCTTCTTCGGCGCCCACGGCGCGGCCGGTGAGGATCATGTCCAGCGCCCGGCCCATGCCCACGATGCGCGGCAACCGGATCGTGCCGCCGTCGATCAGCGGCACGCCGAAGCGGCGGCAGAACACGCCGTAGGTGGCGCTGCGCGCGGTGATGCGCAGGTCGCACATCAGCGCCAGTTCCAACCCGCCGGCCACGGCATAACCTTCCACCGCAGCCAGCACGGGCTTGCTGAAGGCCATGCGCGTGGGGCCCATCGGGCCGGGCGCGGTGCCGCTGGGTTCGATCTCGTTGCGCCGCGCCGGCTCGCCCAGTGCGGCGAGGTCAGCGCCGGCACAGAAGTGGCCGCCTCCGCCCGTGAACACGGCCACGCGCAGCGTGGCGTCTTGCTCGAAGGCCTCGAAGGCCTGGCGCAACAGCAGGGCCGTGGGGCCATCCACCGCGTTGCGGCACTCGGGCCGATGCAGGGTGATCAAAAGCACCGCGCCGCGCACTTCGCAGTGCACGGCGGCGGTGGGGTCGTTCGGCGCGCTTGTCATGGCGCGCGCATGATAGTCAGGCGCTGCGGCGGCGGCGCAGTTGCCAACCCAGCAGGCCCAGGCCACCGAGCATCAAGGCATAGGTTTCTGGCTCAGGGATCACCGCGGCATAGGCCGCATCGGCAATCAGCTTGTGCCCGGCCGATGACGGGTGCAGGCCATCTGAGAACAACGACAGGTTGCACGCCGTGGCGGCGACGTTGGGCGAACCGAGGAAGCCGTTGCACGGCGCCAGCGCATTGATCAGGCCGTAGGTGGCGCCGCCATTGTTCAGCGCATCGACGTAGGCGTTGTTGGCCGCACCGGCCATGTCTATCACGTCAACGTCCACCCCCAGCGCGTCGAAGAACGATTCCAGGCCCGGCACCAGGGCGTTGAAGCGGTTGGTCGCGTCGGTGGACACCGCCACCAGCCCCAGGAACGAGGCTTCAGGCGTGCGGCCCAGGTCGGGCAGGTTCGATATCAGCACATGCCGGGCACCCAGGCTCACCAGGCCGCCGATGGCGGTTCTCAACTCGTCAATAGCGGCGACGGCGGCCGCTTGGCGCCCGGCAGCGCCGGCGCCGTCGAGCGTGGAGAACGCCGAGCGCGCGTCACGCATGTTGTTGCCGCCGGCCACCACCACGTACAGCGCGTTGGGGTCGGCCGCGGGCTTGGCCCACAGGCCAAACTCCTGCTGCAACACACCCGGCGGGCTGGCGCCACTGGTGCGCGCGCCGCCGAAGGCGTAGTTGCTGCCCCCCAGCAGTGAAGGCGCAGCGGTCAGGCCGAAGCGGGCGGTGAAGAAGTCGGTCCAGACGGGGCCGTTGGAAAAGCGGCCGTTGAAGTACGGGCCTTCGGCCAGGTTGGGGAAGGCACCGCTGGTGGCGACGCGAACGTTGCCGGTGTCGCTGAGGCTGTCGCCAAAGATCACGATGCCGGAATAGGGCTGGGCCTGCGCGCTCAGGGCGCCCGCTGCCAAGGTGGTGGCGATGGCCAGGCGGCGCAGAAAGGAAGTGTTCATGGGTCTCCTCGACCAGGGTAATTTGGTTGCGCTGAACGTAGCACAGCCCCTGGTTTTGAGGCTCGGGGTGATCACGCAACACGAGCCTGCAACCCCCGCGTATGCGGGGGCATTGCACTGTGTTCAGGCCGCCAGCGGCAAGTAGCGCACTGAAAGCACACCCGTGATACCGCGCAGCTCAGCCAGGGCCGCGTCGGGCACGGCGCTGTCCACATCCACCAGGGTGTAGGCCACTTCGCCGCGCGACTTGTTGACCATGTTGTGGATGTTCAGTTGCGCACGCGCCATGGCGGTGGAGATCTGGCCCAGCATGTTGGGCACGTTGGCGTTGGCAATGGCCACGCGCCAGTTCGATTCACGCGCCATGCTCACGGCCGGGAAGTTCACCGCGTTGACCACGTTGCCGTGTTCCAGGTAGTCGCGCAACTGGTCTGCCACCATCACCGCGCAGTTGTCTTCAGCTTCGCGGGTGGAGGCACCCAGGTGCGGCAGCGTCAGCACCCGCGGGTGGCCCAGCACGCCGGCATGCGGAAAGTCGCTCACCAGCCAGGCCAGGTGCTTGCTTTGCAGCGCCGCCAGCACCGCGCCATCGTCAACGATGCCTTCGCGCGAAAAGTTCAACAGCACCGTGCCCAGCTGCACCAGCGCCAGGTTGTCGGCCTTGATGAGATGTTTGGTCGCCGCCACCAGCGGCACATGCACGCTGATGAAATTGGACAGGCGCAACAACTCGTTCACGCTGGCCGCCTTGCGCACGGTGGCGGGCAGACTCCAGGCCGCGTCCACGGTGATATCGGGGTCGAAGCCGAGCACGTTCATGCCCAGCTTGATGGCGGCGTCAGCGACGAGGCAGCCGATGCGGCCCAGGCCGATCACGCCCAGCGTCTTGCCGGCCAACTCGAAGCCGGCGAAAGACTTCTTGCCGTCTTCCACTTGATGCTCCAGATCGGCCGCATCGGCCTTCAGGCCGGCCGTGAATTGCAGCGCCGGGCCGATGTTGCGCGCGGCCATCAGCATGCCGGCCAGCACCAGTTCCTTCACCGCGTTGGCATTGGCGCCGGGGGCGTTGAACACCGGCACGCCGCGCGCGCTCATCGCGGCAACGGGGATGTTGTTGGTGCCCGCGCCGGCGCGGCCAATGGCTTTGACGGACGCCGCAATCGGCGTGGCATGCATGTCGGCCGAACGCACCAGGATCGCATCGGGCTGCGCCAGGTCTTTGCTGACGCGGTATTGCTCAGGCGGCAGGCGTTGCAGGCCGAGCTTGGAAATATCGTTGAGCACCAGCACCGAGAACTTGTCAGCCATGCTGGGCCTCGAATTCCTTCATGTAGGCCACCAGGGCCTGCACGCCGGCCACCGGCATGGCGTTGTAGATGGACGCGCGCATGCCACCCACCGAGCGGTGGCCCTTGAGCTGAAACATGCCGCGCGCTTCGGCGCCTTTCAGGAATTCGCCGTCGAGCTTGTCGTTCTTCAGCTTGAACGGCACGTTCATCAGCGAACGCGCAGCGCGCGCCACCGGGTTGCTGAAGAAGCGGCTGTCGTCGAAGTAGTCGTACAGCAACGCGGCCTTGGCGCGGTTGTGCGTTTCCATCGCTGCCAGGCCGCCCTGGGCCTTGATCCAGTTGAACACCAGCCCGGCGATGTAGATCGCATAGGTGGGCGGCGTGTTGAGCATCGAATCGGCCTCGGCTTGTTCCTGGTAGTTGAACGCCGAGGGGCAGAAGGGCAGGGCGCGGCCGAGCAGGTCGTCGCGCACGATGACGATGGTCAGGCCGGCCGGGCCGATGTTCTTTTGCGCGCCGCCGTAGATCAAGCCATAACGATTGACATCAACAGGTCGCGACAGGATGTTGCTCGACATGTCGGCCACCAGCGGCACCTTGCCCACGTCGGGCGTGAAGTGGTATTCCACGCCGCCGATGGTTTCGTTGCTGCAAATGTGCACGTAGGCGGCGTTACGGTCGAGCTGCCAGCTCGCGCGGTCGGGCACGCTGCAAAAGCTGTCGGCCTCGCTGCTGGCCGCGATGTTGGCCTTGGCGTACTTCCTGGCTTCCTTGATGCTCTTCTTGCTCCACTCGCCGGTGTGAACGAAGTCGATGCTGGTCTTGTCGCCCAGCAGGTTCATCGGCACGATGGCGTTTTCGCCGATGGCGCCGCCCTGCATGAACAGCACCTTGTAGTGCGCCGGAATCGCCAGCAGTTCGCGCAGCAGGCTTTCGGCCTCGGCGTGGATGGCGATGAACTCCTTGCCGCGGTGGCTCATCTCCATCACGCTCATGCCGCTGCCGTGCCAGTCGAGCATCTCGGCGGCCGCCTGGTGCAGCACGGGTTCGGGCAGCGCGGCGGGGCCGGCCGAAAAATTGAAAACGCGGGTCATCGAACAGTTCTCCGGGGGGCTTGAAAACGGGGCGCGTGGCACATCGGGCACACTGCGGGCGCGCATTCTCCCATCGCCCACACCATGTTCGACCTGACCGCCCGCAATGACCTTTTCAGCGCCGAACACGAGGCGTTT
>JAYUQE010000526.1:0-2679 GCA_043756905.1 Burkholderiales bacterium
GCCAACGTGCAGTCGTGCGCACCCAAGGCCGAGGACTACCCCGCTGCGGCCTTGCGCGCCGAGGCCACGGGCACGACCAAGGTGCGCTTCACGATCGACGCTGCGGGCAAGTTGTCTATCGCTGAAGTGGTGCGCTCAGCGGGTTCGTCGCGCGAACACAAGCAAATGGATCGCGTGGCCACGCAGAAACTCAGCGAATGCAACTTCAGGCCCGGCAATGACGAAAACGGCAAACCCGTTGGCGGTGTCTTTGAAGTCGAATACGTCTGGAAAATCGAGTGAGATCGAGCGCCGGTGTGCCGCGCCGGCCAAGCGTTTGCAACCCATCCGTCCAACCCAGGCGCAGCCCGAAGGCGCGCACTGAACAAGTTTTTTCTGGAGGCAACATGTTCGTAAAGATCAATCTGCGCAACGGCCTGGCTGCGGCGCTCCTGGCAACGCTGGCAGCAACCGCCATCGTGCCCACACCGAGCTGGGCGCAAGCGGCGTCGGAGCCAGCGCCGGCGGCGGCGGTGGCTGCTGCGCCGGCGGCGGTGGCCCCCGGTTTCGCGCCCGTGGTGGCCAAGGAATCGGTGACCAACCCCTATGGCCTGGACGCGCTGTGGAGACAGGGCGACTTCGTCTCGCGCGCCACCCTGATCATCATGGTCATCATGAGCATGGGCAGCTGGTACATCATCTTCACCAAGCTGTGGGAGCAGTACAAGCTCGGCCGCTCCGGCGGCCCGGCGTTGAAGAAGTTCTGGACCGCGGGCTCGGTGAAATCGGGCGTCGAGACCCTTGAAAAGGGCAGCGCCTTCCGCTACATCGCCGAAGAAGGGCTGAAGGCCAGCGACCACCATGAAGGCACCCTGGTCGACAACATCGACCTGAACAGTTGGGTCTCGATGAGCGTGCAGCGCGCCATTGACAGCATCAACAGCCGCTTGCAAGACGGCCTGGCCTTCCTGGCCACGGTGGGCTCCACCGCGCCGTTCGTGGGCCTGTTCGGCACGGTGTGGGGCATCTATCACGCGCTCACGGCCATCGGCATTTCAGGCCAGGCCAGCATCGACAAGGTGGCCGGCCCGGTGGGTGAAGCGTTGATCATGACCGCCTTCGGCCTGGCCGTGGCGGTGCCCGCGGTGATGGGCTACAACTGGCTGATTCGCCGCAACAAGGGCTGCATGGATCAGGTGCGCACGTTCGGCGCCGACGTGCACAGCGTGCTGCTGGCCAAGAAGTGATGCGGCACGCAGCTTGCCCGGCAGGCGGTCTTACCCTGCGTTCAGCCTAGGAGCCGCACATGGCCATGCAAGTCGGCGCGCCCGATGGCGACAGCGACGAAATGAACTCCACCATCAACACCACGCCGCTGGTCGACGTGATGCTGGTGCTGCTGATCATCTTCCTCATCACCATTCCGGTGGTCACGGCAAGCGTGAAGCTTGAGCTGCCCAAGGAGCGCAACCTGCCCACGCAAACCAAGCCCGAGAACATCGTCATCGCCGTCAACCGCGACGGCGACGTGCACTGGGGCCTGGAGCGCATGCCTGACATCGAAGCCCTGGTGGCACGGCTGAAGAAGGAAGCCGTGAAAGAGCCGCAACCCGAGGTGCACATCCGTGGTGACGGTGAAGTGCGCTACGAAAGCGTGGGCCGCGTCGTCGTGGCCTGCCAGCGCGCCGGCATCTTCAAGGTCGGGTTCATCACCGAGCCGCCGCCTGGCCCGGTGGCGCGCTGATTCAAGGAAGCAGACACATGTCGATGAACGTAGGTTCGGGCGGCGGCGAAGACGCCCCCATGATCGAGATGAACATGACACCGCTCATCGACGTGATGCTGGTGCTGCTGATCATGTTCATCATCACGATCCCCATCCAGACCCATGCGGTCAAGATGAACATGCCCGTGGGGCCCAGCGCGGCGCCGCCCAAACCGCCGGAAATCGTGCGCATCGATGTCGACTTTGACGGCACCATCGGCTGGAACGGCGTCATCGTGGCCGGCCGCGAAGACCTCGAAGGCAAGTTGCTGGCCATCTCGGCCATGGCCGACCAGCCCGAGGTGCACCTGCGGCCGAACAAGCTGGTGACGTACAAGGTGGTGGCCATGATCCTGGCCAGCGCGCAGCGCCTGGGTGTGACCAAGATCGGCATCGTCGGCAACGAACAGTTCCTTTGACATGAAGAAGATCACAACGCTCTGCCTGGTAGTGTTAACCGCTGCATGCATGGGCAGCGTGCACGCCCAAGGCCTGCGCGCCGAGGTGGGCAAGCCGCTGCAACAGGCCAGCGACCTGCTCAAGGCCGGCAAGGCCAAAGAGGCGCTGGCCAGGGTGCGCGAGGCCGATGCCGTGGGCGGCAAGACCGCGGCCGAGCAGTTGCTGGTCGACCGCATGAAGGCCGCCGCGGCGCAGCGCGCCGGCGAGTCGGCCACGGCCATCGCGGCGCTGGAATCCATCTACGCCAAGGTGGGCGGCGGCGAGCAGGGGCAAATTGCCGAGCAGTTGGCATCGGCGTACGCCCAGGTCAAGAACAACGCCAAGGCCACCGAGTGGGTCAACCGCGCGGTACAGGCCGGCAACAACGGCGCCGGCGTACGCCAGTTGCAGGCGTACTTGCAATCGTCCAGCGGCGACTACGGCGCCATCGCACGCGACAGCGGCGCGGCCGTTCAGGCCGCCGAGCAGGCCGGCCG
>JAYUQE010000527.1:0-20459 GCA_043756905.1 Burkholderiales bacterium
GCCCATGCCGTGGGCGACCTGCCCGGCGGACCGGCCGTGAATCAGCTCAACCTGCACCCGCCGGTCACCAAGATCGCCGAAGAGCAGCACTGGCTGCACTGGTACATGATGATCATCTGCACAGTGATCTTCATCGCCGTGTTCGGCGTGATGTTCTATTCAATCTGGAAACACCGCAAGTCGGTCGGCCACAAAGCGGCCAACTTCCACGAATCGGTCACCGTCGAAATTATCTGGACCGTGATTCCCTTCATCATCGTCATCCTGATGGCGCTGCCCGCGACCAAGGTGCTGGTGGCCTCCAAAGACACCAGCGGTGCCGACCTGACCATCAAGGCCACCGGCTACCAATGGAAATGGGGCTACGACTATCTCAAGGGCGAGGGCGAGGGCATCGGCTTTTTGTCCACCATCGACAGCGCGCATCGGCAGATGTCCAACGACGGCGCCAAGAACGCGCCGGACGACTATTTGCTCAAGGTGGACAACCCGTTGGTGGTGCCGGTGGACCGCAAGATCCGCATCATCGTCACCGCCACCGATGTGATCCATGCCTTCATGGTGCCCTCCTTCGGCATCAAGCAAGACGCCATCCCCGGTTTCGTGCGCGACACCTGGTTCCGGGCCGAGAAAACCGGCGACTTTTACGGCCAATGCGCCGAGCTGTGCGGCAAGGAACACGCCTATATGCCGATCCATGTGAGGGTGGTGAGCCAGGCCGACTACGCCATCTGGGTGGAAGGCAAAAACAAGGAACGTGCGGCGCTCGCCGATGACCCGTCCAAAGAGTGGAAGCTCGAAGAACTGGTGGCCCGGGGCGAAAAAGTGTATGGCGCCAATTGCGTCGTCTGCCACAAGGCCGACGGCAAGGGCGCCGGCCCGATCAAGCCATTGGATGGCAGCGCGGTGGTGCTCGGTGAGGCGGCGCTGCAGATCCACATCCTGCTCAACGGCGCCGCCAATGGTGCGATGCCGGCGTGGAAAGCGCTGTCCGACACCGAACTGGCGGCAGTCATCACCTACTCCAAGAATTCGTGGTCGAACAAGACTGGCAAGCTCGTGCAGCCTGCCGAGATCGTCAGCGCCCGCAAGCAGTAAAGAGGAACGTCCCCCAATGAGCGCAGTTCTCGACCCCCCTGGTCACGTGCACGGCCACGCCGATGACCACGATCACGCCCACGGCGCCCCGCATGGCTGGCGCCGCTGGCTCTATGCCACCAATCACAAGGACATCGGCACGATGTACCTGCTGTTCAGCTTTGCGATGCTGATGGTGGGCGGTGTGCTGGCGCTGGCGATCCGCGCTGAACTGTTCCAGCCCGGGTTGCAGTTCGTGAACCCCGGCCTCTTCAACCAGTTCACCACCATGCACGGCCTGATCATGGTGTTCGGCGCCATCATGCCGGCCTTCGTGGGCTTCGCGAACTGGATGATCCCATTACAGGTGGGTGCAGCGGACATGGCGTTCGCGCGCATGAACAACCTGAGCTTCTGGCTGCTGATTCCGGCCGCGCTGATGATCGTCGGCGGCTTCTTCATGCCCGGTGGCGCTCCGGCCGCGGGCTGGACGCTGTACGCCCCGCTGACGCTGCAAATGGGCCCGTCGATGGACGCCAGCATCTTTGCGCTGCACATCATGGGCGCGAGTTCGATCATGGGCTCGATCAACATCATCGTCACCATCCTGAACATGCGCGCGCCGGGCATGACGCTGATGAAGATGCCGCTGTTCGCCTGGACCTGGCTGATCACCGCCTTCTTGCTGATCGCCGTGATGCCCGTGCTGGCCGGCGCCATCACCATGACGCTCACAGACCGCCACTTCGGCACCACCTTCTTCAACCCCGCCGGCGGCGGCGACCCGGTGATGTACCAGCACATCTTCTGGTTCTTCGGCCACCCCGAGGTCTACATCATGATCTTGCCGGCGTTCGGCATCGTCAGCGCCATCATCCCGGCGTTCTCGCGCAAGCGGCTGTTCGGCTATGCCTCGATGGTCTACGCCACCTCGTCGATCGCCATCCTTTCTTTCATCGTCTGGGCGCATCACATGTACACCACCGGCATGCCGGTGACGGGCCAGTTGTTCTTCATGTACGCCACCATGCTGATCGCCGTGCCCACGGGCGTGAAGATCTTCAACTGGCTGGCCACCATGTGGCGCGGCTCGATGACGTTCGAAACCCCCATGCTGTGGGCGGTGGGCTTCATTTTCGTGTTCACCATGGGCGGCTTCACGGGCCTGATCCTGGCCATGGCGCCCATCGACATCCAGCTGCAAGACACCTACTACGTGGTGGCGCACTTCCACTACGTGCTGGTCGCGGGCTCGCTGTTCGGCCTGTTCGGCGGCGTGTACTACTGGGGCCCGAAGTGGACCGGCGTGATGTACTCCGAATTCCGCGGCAAGCTGCACTTCTGGGGCTCGTTGATCTTCTTCAACATCACCTTCTTCCCGATGCATTTCCTCGGCCTGGCCGGCATGCCGCGCCGCTATGCCGACTACCCCATGCAGTTCACCGACTTCAACATGCTGGCTTCCGTTGGCGCATTCGGCTTCGGCATCATGCAGGTGTACTTCTTCTTGTTCGTGGCGTTGCCCATGATGCGCGGCCAGGGCGAGAAGGCGGCGCAAAAGCCCTGGGAAGGCGCAGAAGGCCTGGAATGGGAAGTGCCCTCGCCGGCGCCCTGGCACACCTTCGAGAACCCGCCCAAGCTGAGCGCTGACGCCACGCGCGTGATCGGCTGAACACCCGCTTCGTCATGAACCAGAGCCTCGAACAGCGGCGTGCCAATCGGCGCCTGGGCTTGGCCCTGGCACTGGTGGCGATGGTGTTTGCGCTGGGCTTCGTCGTGCGCCTGGCCTACTTCGGCCATTGAGTTGCCAGGCAACACAGCATGTCGTTCATCGCCTCTGCCCGCCTGAGCCGCGACAACCAGCGCATGCTGGGCAAGCTTGTGGTCGTGGCGGCGTTGATGTTCGGCTTTGGCTACGCCCTGGTGCCGCTGTACAAGGCCATCTGCGAGGCCCTGGGCATCAACGTGCTGGCCCTGGGTGAAGGCCGCGTGGCGCAGAACACCAAGCTGCGCAACACGCAGGTCGATACCAGCCGCAGCGTCACGGTGGAGTTTGATGCCAACGCCCGCGGGCCATGGGAATTCAAGCCCGCGCAACCGCTGGTCAAGGTGCACCCGGGCGAGCTGGCCACGGTGATGTACGAGTTTCGAAACGTGCAAAACCGCGTCATGGTCGCGCAGGCCATTCCCAGTTATGCCCCGCAGCATGTGGCGGCGCACTTCACCAAGATCGAATGCTTCTGCTTTGCCGAACACACGCTCAAGCCGGGTGAATCGAAGCAGTGGCCGGTCACCTTCGTCATCGACCCCAAGTTGCCCAAAGACGTGACCACCATCACCTTGTCGTACACCTTCTTTGAAGTGGGTGGCAAGGTGCCGGGGGCCACGCTTTGAAAGCCATCAACGTGAGTGACCCACCCGAAACCGGCTTGAAGGCCGCGCTGGCGCGCAAGGCGTCGCCGCTGCACACCATGCGGGCCGTGTTCTGGTCGTTCTTCGGCGTGCGCCGCTCGGCGGATCATGCGCAGGATTTGCAAAATCTCAACCCGGCGCATGTGGTCATCGCGGGTTTGATTGGTGCCGGTTTGTTCATCGCGGCACTGGTCTTGTTGGTCAGGTTTGTCATCAGCAGCGGCGTTGCCGCTTAAGCATTCATTCGGATCGAGGAGAGCACATGTCGGCTGCCACCCCACACGGCACAACGCCTTACTACTTCGTTCCTGCGCCGTCGCAGTTTCCGGCGCAGGTGGCGCTGGGCCTGGGCCTGGTCATCTTCGGTGCGGCGCAATGGGTCAATGGCGCCGGCTGGGGCAGCTATGTGCTTTTCGCCGGCCTGGCCATCTGGCTGGTCACCTTGTTCCGCTGGTTCTCGCAGTCCATTGCCGAAAGCCGCAGCGGCCAGTACTCAGACCGCATCGATGTCTCGTTCCGCTGGAGCATGAGCTGGTTCATCTTTTCCGAAGTGATGTTCTTCGCGGCCTTCTTCGGTGCGCTGTACTGGGCCCGCGTGCATGCCTTGCCCATGCTCGGCAACCTCGACCATCAAGTGCTGTGGCCTGACTTCAAAGCCGTGTGGCCCAGCAGTGCGGCGGGCTACACCGCGTCGCCGGCCGGCAGCATCGAGCCGTTCCGGACGATGGGGCCGTTCTGGATCCCGACCATCAACACGGCCTTGTTGCTGACCTCCGGGGTCACGCTCACCATCGCCCACCATGCGCTCATTGCCAACCAGCGTGCGAAGACTATTTTCTGGATGTGGTGCACGGTGATCCTGGGCGTGGTCTTCGTTGCGTTCCAGGCCTATGAGTACGCGCATGCCTACAGCGACCTGAACCTCAAGCTCAGCTCGGGCATCTACGGCTCCACCTTCTTCATGCTCACCGGCTTCCACGGCTTCCATGTGTGCGTGGGTGCGATCATGTTGTTCTTCATCACGTTGCGCTTGCAGAAGGGCCACTTCTCGCCCGAGCACCATTTCGGCTTCGAAGGCGCAGCCTGGTACTGGCACTTTGTTGATGTGGTCTGGCTGGGCTTGTACATCGTGGTCTATTGGTTTTGATTCAAGCCTGCGCCGCGGCGCCGCAAAAACGCCGCTTGATGCGGCGTTTTTCTTGGGCCGTACCGGCCGGTTCAGCCGCCCATTGCGATGCCGGTGGGGCGGATCCAGCCCAGGCTGTAACTCAGCAGCACAAACGCGAACAGTGCTACCGACAAGCCAATGCGCCAGGCCAGTGCGCGCGCCATGCGCTTGCCGGTGGCATCTGCCCCCGGGCGGCGGCGCAGCATGAACAGGCCCGCGAACCCCAGGGCCCCGACCACGGCCACCAGGGCGAGCATGATCAGTGTTTTCATGGCCCGCATTATTTCAGGCCGCCACCCATCACGTCTTCAACCCATGGTCCAGAGCACTCCTGCCTTGCAACGCGCCATCGTCTTGGTGGCCGCCGTGGCGGCGGCGGCCGGCACCGCGCGGCTGGGCCTGTGGCAGCTCGACCGCGCGGCGCAGAAGCTGGCCTATGCCAGCTCACTGGCACAGCGCCAGGCACTGCCTGAGCTGAGCACGGAGCAGCTCGCACGTGACCCCGCCGGCGCGGCCGCGCAACAGCACCGGCGCATTCGCCTGCAAGGGCGTTGGCTGGATGCGGCAACGGTTTATCTGGACAACCGCCAGATGAATGGGCGCCCAGGCTTCTTTGTCGTCACGCCGCTCCTGCTGGCCAACGCTGACGCCGTGCTGGTGCAGCGCGGCTGGTTGCCGCGCGACATGCACGACCGCAGTCTTGTGGCCGCGGTGCCTGCCGAGCCGGGTGAAGTGCAGGTGCTGGGCCGTGTGGCTGCGCCACCGTCGCGCCTGTATGAATTCGACGTCGCGGCGTCGGGGCCCATCCGGCAGAATCTCGACCTGGCCGCCTATGCTCGCGAGGTGGGGGTGGCGTTGCGGCCGTTGTCGGTGCTGCAAGCCGATGCGCCGAATGCCACCGCGGGTCGGCCCGCAAGTGCCGACGCAGCCGGCGCAGCGCCCGGCGCGGCAGCGCCTGGCGCAGCAGCACTCGGCGCAGCGCCCAGCCTGTTGCGCCAATGGCCCACCCCGGTGGCCGATGTCTCCAAGCACCACGGCTATGCCTTTCAATGGTTCGCCCTGAGTGCACTCATCATGGGTTTGTATGCCTGGTTCCAACTCATCCGGCCGCGACGCGCCGCCTGAAGCCCTGAGCTTCAGCGTGCACGGCCTGCCGCAGCCTGGTGCCGCCGAGGCACTGCGCCAAACCCGCCGTGGCCGGCTGAAGATGCTGCTGGTGTTGGCGGTGTGCGCCGCGCCCGTGGTGGCCTCGTACCTGGCGTATTACGTGGTGCGGCCCGACGGGCGCAGCAACTACGGGCAGTTGATCCAGCCGCCGCGCGCGCTGCCGGCGCCCGCGCTGGTGCTGGCGCGCGACGACGGCACGCCCGTGGCACCGGTTGCGCTCAAGGGCCAGTGGTTGCTCGTCAACATTGCTGCGGCCGACTGTGCCGAGCCTTGCCGCAAGCGCCTGTTCATGCAGCGCCAGTTGCGCGAAATGCTGGGCCGCGAACGCACGCGGGTGGACAAGGTGTGGTTCGTCACCGGCAATGATCCCTTGCCGGCAGACTTGCGCCAGCCGAGCGCGCCCGACCCGGCTGCGTGGGTGTTGCGGGCTGACCGCCAAGCGCTGGCCGCATGGTTGCAACCCGCGCCAGGGCAGGCGCTGGAAGACCACCTGTACCTGGTTGACCCGCGCGGCGAATGGATGATGCGTTTCCCGGCCGAGCCCGACCCGGCGCGCATCAAGCGCGACCTGGAGCGCCTGCTGCGCGCCGCCGCCAGCTGGGACCGCGAAGGGCGATAAGGCCCTAAGGCCCTAAGGCGCGACAGCATGCCCGAGACTCTTGCCATGCTGCGCCTGGCCGGCGTGGGCCTCACGCTTGGCGGCCTGGTTCTGCTGGGCTGGTGGTTGCGCCACCAACACGCCGGCGCGCGCGCGCGCTTGTTGGCGCTGGTGGCGCTGACCGCATTCCTAACGTTTGATTTGATTGTCTTCGGCGCCTTCACGCGCCTGAGTGATTCCGGCCTGGGCTGCCCCGACTGGCCGGGCTGCTATGGCCAGGCCAGCCCGGTGGGCGCGGCGGCGCAGATCGACGCTGCCGCCGCGGCGCAGCCCAGCGGCCCGGTGACGCCGGCCAAGGCCTGGATCGAAATGATCCACCGCTACCTGGCCATGACCGTGGGTGTGTTGATCATCGCCACGCTGGTGCTGGCCTGGCGCAAACGCGGCCAGCTGCACCTGGCCTGGCCGCTGGCCACGCTGGTGTGGGTCATCGTGCAAGGGCTGTTCGGCAAGTACACCGTCACCTTGAAGCTGGCCCCGGCCATCGTTACCCTGCATCTGCTGGGCGGGTTGGTGCTGCTGGGCTTGCTGGTGGCGCAAGTTGAACTCTTGCGCCAACGCCACGTGCGCCTGCCGCTGCGCTGGCGCAGCGCGGTCAGCGCCGCGCTGGCCGTGGTGGCGGTGCAGGTGGCGCTGGGCGCCTGGGTCAGCAGCAACTATGCGGTACTGGCGTGCACCGGCTTGCCGCAATGCAACGGCCAGTGGTGGCCGCAGATGGATTTTGCGCAAGGCTTCAGCCTGGCGCGCGAACTCGGGCGCGACACCCAGGGAGCGTTCCTGCCCGTGCAAGCGCTGGTGGCCATCCACATGGCGCACCGCGTTTTCGCGCTGGTTGCCTTCGTGGTTGTCGGTGTGCTGGCCGCGCGCTTGCGCAAGACCGGTGCGGCCGGCGCGCGCGGCGCGGCGCTGGCGCTCGACCTGGCCTTGGCCTGGCAACTGGCCTCTGGCCTGGGCAACGTGTTGCTGGGCTGGCCTTTGGCGACGGCACTGGCGCATACCGCCGGTGCCGCGGCGTTGGTGGCCGTGCTGGTGTCGCTGCGCGCCCGGCTGTCGTGAGCTCGACTCCCTAGAATCCGAACATGTCCCAAGCGCTTGCTCCCACCGTTGCCGCCGCGTCGCGCTGGGCCCAGTTCTATGCGCTGACCAAGCCGCGCGTGGTGCAGCTGATTGTCTTTTGCGCGCTCATCGGCATGCTGTTGGCCGAGCCCGGTTGGCCTGATTTGCGCCTGGTGTTGCCGGCCAGCGCCGGCATCTGGCTGGTGGCTGCTGCGGCCGCTGCTTTTAACTGTTTGATCGAGCAGCAGATTGATTCCAAGATGGCACGCACCGCCTGGCGCGCCACCGCCAAGGGCGAACTCAGCCGGGTGCAGACGCTGGCGTTTTCGGGCGCACTGTGCACCGCGGGCAGTGCGCTGCTGTACTTTCATGTCAATGCGCTGACCATGTGGCTCACCCTGGCCACCTTCGTGGGCTATGCCATCGTCTACACCGTGGTGCTCAAGCCACTGACGCCGCAGAACATCGTCATCGGTGGCGCCTCGGGCGCCATGCCGCCGGTGTTGGGTTGGGCGGCCATGCGCGGCGAGGTGAGCGCCGAATCGATGCTGCTGTGCCTGATCATCTTTTTGTGGACGCCGCCGCACTTCTGGGCCCTGGCCCTGTACCGCGCGGAAGACTACCGCCGCGCCGGCCTGCCCATGCTGCCCATCACCCACGGCAACGCCTTCACGCGCTTGCATGTGCTGCTGTACACCTTCGTGCTGTTCGCCGCCACCTTGCTGCCTTTTGCGTATGGCATGAGCGGCGTCATCTACCTGGCCAGCGCGGTGGTGTTGGGTGGCATCTTCATCGCCTATGCGTTTGCGCTGTGGCGCCAGTACAGCGATGCGCTGGCGCGGCGCACCTTTCGCTTTTCCATCCTGCACCTATCGCTGCTGTTCGCGGCGCTGTTGGTCGACCACTACCTGAACCCATGGCTGTTTCGATAACCCGCGCCGCCGCTGTATTCGGCGTCGTTGCCGCACTCGGCCTGGCCGCTTGCGGGCGCGACGAAGCGCGCCCGGCGTTCAGGTCGGTCGACATCACGGGGGCCGAATACGCCCGCGTGCTGAAGCTGCCGCAAGCCGATGGCAAGGCCTTCAACCTGGCCGATCAAACCGGCAAGGTTTCGATCGTCTTCTTCGGCTTCACCCAATGCCCCGATGTCTGCCCCGCCACGCTGGCCGAGCTGGCCGCGGTGAAAAAGCAATTGGGTCCGCTGGGCGACAAGGTGCAGGGCATCTTCGTCACGCTCGACCCCGAACGCGACACGCCCGCCATGTTGAGCGAGTACATGGCCAGCTTCGGCCCCGGCTTCATCGCCCTGCGCGGCAGCCCGGAAGACATCAAGGCCACCTCGCGCGAATTCAAGATCCTGGCGATGAAGGTGCCGGGCCGCAAGGAAGGCCAGTACACGGTGGATCACACCGCGGCCAGCTTCGTCTTCGACCAGCAAGCCCGCGTGCGCCTGTTCGTGCGCTACGGCGCGCCCACCGATGCCTTGGTGAGCGACTTGAAACTCCTGCTCGCCGAATGAAAACGGCGGCCTGTGCAGGCCGCCGTTAAGCGCCAACGCCGCGCAGGCGTCAGTTGCTGGACGTTCAGACCGTTTCGACCAGCGCCTTGCGCATCTTCTTCAGCGCCGCCACTTCAATTTGGCGAATGCGCTCGGCGCTGACGCCGTACTCGGCCGCCAGCTCATGCAGCGTGGCGCCGCCGCTCGAATCGTCGTTCACCTTCAGCCAGCGCTGTTCAACGATGCGCCGGCTGCGGGCATCCAGCACATCCAGCGCAGCGGCAATGCCGTCGTTGGCCAGCCAGTCGCGGTGGCGGGCTTCCAGCGCCTGCGTGGGCTCGTTGCTGTCGTCGGCCAGGTAGGCGATGGGAGCGAAGCTGTCTTCGTCATCGTCGCTCTGCGGGTCCAGCGCCATGTCGCCGCCACCCAGGCGCATTTCCATTTCCTGCACTTCTTCGGGCTTGACGTTCAATTCGCGCGCCACCTGCGCTACTTCGGCCGGCGTGAAGGTGCTGCGGTGGGTGTCGCCAGCCACGCCCGCGCCCTTGAGGCGCTGCTTCATCGAGCGCAGGTTGAAGAACAGCTTGCGCTGCGCCTTGGTCGTGGCGACCTTCACCATGCGCCAGTTGCGCAGGATGTATTCATGGATCTCGGCCTTGATCCAGTGCAGCGCATAGCTCACCAGGCGCACGCCCTGAGTCGGGTCGAAGCGCTTCACGGCCTTCATCAGGCCAACATTGCCTTCCTGGATCAGGTCGCCTTGCGGCAGGCCGTAGCCCAGGTATTGGCGCGACACCGACACCACCAGCCGCAGGTGCGACAGCACCAGCTTGCGCGCCGCGTTCACATCGCCACTGGCCTGCAACTCGCGCGCGAACTCAAGCTCCTGCTGCGGCGTGAGCAGGGGAATTCGGTTCACGGCAGAAACGTATGCGTCCAGGTTGCCCAGCGAGGGCACCAGGCTCCAGGGGTCGCGCAGCGTGAGGGCGTTGGCAGTTGTCATGGCGGTATCGGTGAACCTCCTGATCAAAGCGATGCGGCATATTAGCACTCGCAACAGGCGAGTGCTAAAGCCAGCCTGAATGACCCCGACAGGGCGCAAAAGTTCACGACATCTCAGGCCGGCAGCAGGCGGCCAGGCCGGTTCGAGCGCTCAATGTGGGGCCGAACTGGGCGGCCGCTCAAGCGCAAGCCTTGGCCCGGCCTGTGCCGCCAGGGCATGAAATGGCCAAAGCGATCGCCACGCTCAAGCGCTTTCCCGTTCCCCCACCGTGATGCGGTGCAACAGCCGGCGGTGCCCGTCGTACCCCCCGGTGGCGGCGTGCACCACGCAGCGGTTGTCCCACAGCACCAGCATGCCGGCTGCCCAGCGGTGGCGGTAAACGAAGGCCGGCAACGCCTGGTGCGCATACAGCTCGCGCAGCACCGCCTGGGCTTCATCTTCGGGCATGCCCGCGATGCCGATGGTGTAGCCCGGGCTCACAAACAACGCCGTGCGGCCGGTTTCAGGGTGCACACGCGCCAGCGGGTGCAACTGCGTGGCCATGGCGGAATCGTCATAACGAATGGCCATCGAGCGGCCCACATCGCCCTGGCCATAGCGGCCCTGCGGCGCATAACCCCGGCGCGCTGAATGCACGCCTTGCTTGCCTTGCAGCAGCGTCTTCATGGCCGCGGGCAAGGCGTCCCAGGCGGCGTACTGGTTGGCAAATAAGGTGTCGCCTCCCAGCGGCGGAATCACATCGCCATACAGCAGCGTGGCCGCGGGCGGCTGCGGCAGGAAGCTCCAGTCGGAATGCCAGTTGTCGGCAAACAGGGTGCTGGTTTCGTCGGCTTCGCGCTTGACCTGCGCCACATGTGGGTGGCCGGGCACGGCTTCGAAGTACGGGTCGCTGCCATACGGGCCGATGCTCAAGGCAAAGCGTTCCAGGTCTGCCAGCGTGAGCGCCTGGTCGGGGAAGGCCAGCACTTGGTGCGCCAGCCACAAGTTGCGAATCTGGGCCTGCTGGCCGGCGCTTTGCGGCCGGCGCAAATCAACCCCGCGCACCGCGGCACCGCAGGGCGCGTCTTCAACCGTGATCTGCATCGCCATGCACTTGCCCCCACCCGGCCACGCAGGCCAGTGCTGCATTCTGTTTTTGGCGCTGCCCGCGGGCATCCGCAAATACCCTCCGCGGTTTGGCCCTGCGGCTGGCCTAAAGTGACCAACGCAGGACGCAGCACCGTGGCTTATGCGTTACGTGCGAAAAGCAGCATGACACAGCAGGATCAGTGAATGGCGCACACCTTGGGTTGGATCGGCCTGGGCCGCATGGGGCAGGCCATGGTGACGCGGCTGCTCAAGGCCGGCCACGGCGTGAAGGTGTGGAATCGCACCGCGGCCAAGGCGCTGCCGCTGGCCGATCTCGGCGCGAGCGTGGTGGCGGCCAAGCAAGACCTGGCCGTTTGCGACATCGTCTTCACCATGGTCTCGACCACGGATGATTTGAAGGAAGTGCTGTTCGGGCCCGGCGGCCTGGTCACCGGCACGCAAATGCCCAAGCTGGTGATCGACAGCTCATCCATCTCGCAAGAAGGCTCGGCCGATGTGCGCCAGCAGCTTGAAGCGCTGGGCGTGGCCTACCTGTGCGCGCCGGTCTCGGGCAACGCCAAGGTGGCCAAGGCCGGCAAGCTGCTGCTCGTGGCATCTGGCCCGCGCGCCTTGTATGACCAGGCGCAACCGTATCTGCAAGCCCTGGGCCGCAAGGTCATGTGGGTGGGTGAGGGCGAGCTGGCGCGGGTGTGGAAGATCGCCCACAACACCATGTTCGGCGTGGTCATCCAGAACCTGTGCGAGATCACCGTGCTGGCTGAAAAAGCCGGCATCCCGCGCCACCTGTTCCTGGAAAGCATCAACGATTCGGTGCTGGGGTCGATGTACACGCGCTACAAGTCGCCCACCCTCACCAACCTCACCTTCGACCAAGTCACCTTCACGCCGAAGTTATTGTTGAAAGACATGGATCTCGGCCTGGGTGCGGCGCGTGCGCATGGCGTGGCCATGCCTGCCGCGGCGGCCACCCGCGAGTCGGTGGCGCGCATGGTGGGCCGCGGCCATGGCCACATCGACTTCGCCGTGCTGCTGCTTGAAACCGCGCGCGACGCCGGGCTGGAACTGAAGCCCGAGAACGTGGTGGTGGACGACGGCTTGGAGAGCTGATGCCCACAACACCACGCACGCTGATCCGCGGCGCCACTATCATCACGATGGCCGAGCAGGGCGATCTGTCCAGCGGCGACATTCTCATCAGCGGCAGCACCATCGTTGACATTGCGCCGCGCATTCAGGTTGATGATGCCCAGGTGGTGGATGCCACCGGCCACATCGTCATTCCCGGCCTCATCAACGCCCACATGCACACCTGGCAGACCGCGCTGCGCGGCCTGGCCGCAAACTGGACGCTGCTGGAATACTTCCAGAAGATGCACGCCGGCCTGGCCACGGTGTTCGAGCCCGACGATCTGTACATCGCCACCCTGGTGGGCGCCTGGAACCAGATCAACTGCGGCACCACCACGCTGGCCGACTGGTGCCACAACAACCGCACGCCGGCGCACAACGATGCTGCCGTGGCCGGTTTGCTCGAATCCGGCATCGGCGCGGCGTTCTTTCATGGCACACCCAAGCCCGAGCCCAAGCCGGGCGAGCAGCCGTTCTGGGAAGTGCCGCATCCGCGCGCCGAGTTGCAGCGGCTGCTCAAGACGTACCAGGGGCGTTCTAACTTCAGCGTCCATGCGGCAGTGTTGGGGCCGCACTATTCAACGCTCGACGTGGCCTTGCATGACTTTCGCATGGCGCGTGAACTCGACGTGATCGCCTCTTTGCACCAGGGCGGCGGCGCGGCGCGCACGCCCGAAGGCTGGGCCCGGCTCGAAGCCGAGGGGCTGCTCGGCGCGAACGTGAACATCGTTCACGGCCATGCCTTGAGTGACGAGCAACTGAGCCGCTTTTGTGAACTGGGCATGAGCTTCTCGGCCGCCGCCGAGAGCGAAATGTCGCAAGGCCACGGCCACCCCCTCACCGGCCGCTTGCGCGAACGCGGCCGCGCGCCTTCGCTGGGGGTGGATCTGGAAAGCGTGATGAGCGGCGACATGCTCAGCCAGGCGCGCATCGCGCTGGGCATCCAGCGCAGCCTGGACAACGTGGCGTATCGCGACGCGCACGGCAGCATCCCGCCCACCTCAACCGTTAGCACGCGCGAGGCCCTGGCTTGGGTCACTGCCGAAGGCGCACGCATGCTGCGCCAGGAGCACCGCATTGGTTCCCTGGCCGCCGGCAAGCAGGCAGACCTGCTGCTCATCCGCGCGACCGACCTGAACCTGCAACCCGTGCATGTGCCAGTCAACAGCGTGATCATGCAAACCAGCCTGGCCAACATCGACAGCGTGATGATTGCGGGCGTGTGGAAAAAGCGGGCCGGCCAGTTGCTGGGCGTGGATTTGGCCGGGCCGCTGCAGCGCTTGCGAGCCAGTGGCCAGCGCATCGCAGCGGCGCTGGGTTTGAGTCCAGAGCGTTCCTAACCAGGAGTTTCATGTGAAGACCATCATCATCATCATCACCGCCGCCTTGCTGCTGGGCGGCGCGCTGCTTGGCCCCGCCACCGCCCAAACCTACCCCAACAAGACCATCAAGTTCGTGGTGCCCTTCACCGCCGGCAGCGCCACCGACATCGTGGCTCGCACCGTGGCTGAAGGCATGGCCAAGGGCATGGGCCAGCAAATCATCATCGACAACCGGCCCGGCGCCGGCGGCACCATCGCCGCCGGCCAGGTGGCAAAAAGTGAGGCCGATGGTTACACCGTCTTGGTGCATTCATCCGGCCACGCCCTGAATCCGGCCATCTACACCAACCTGAGCTACGACACCCTGCGCGACCTGACCGGCATCACCGCGTTTGCCAGCCTGCCCAATGTGCTGGTGGTGAACCCGGCCAAGGGCTGGAAGACGTTGGCTGACCTGGTGGCCGCGGCCAAGGCCAAGCCCGGCGCGTTGAACTACGCCTCGGCCGGCGTGGGCAGCGGCACGCATTTGAACGCCGAGAAGTTCCGCCTGCGCGCCGGCATCGAGGCCTTGCACGTGCCCTACCGCGGCACGCCCGAGGCCATGACTGGTGTCATCGGCGGCAGCAACGACTGGTTCCTCGCGCCCCTGGCCGCGGCGCTGCCGCTCATTCGCGACGGCCGCTTGCAAGCCCTGGCGGTGAGCACCGCGGCACGCTCGGCAGCGCTGCCGCAAGTGCCCACCACGGTGGAGGCCGGCGTGGCGAACTCCGACTACACACTGTGGATCGGCATGATGGTGCCCAGCGCCACGCCGGCGGCGCTGCAAAAGCGCCTGCACGAAGAAGCTTTGAAAGCCCTGGCCAGTGCCGAAGTGAAAGAGCGTTTGGCCAAGATGGGCGCCGAGCCGTACCCGATGGCGCAGGATGCCTTCAACGCCTTCATTCGCAGCGAAATGGAAGCGGCCGCGGTGATTGCCAAAGCGGCGGATTTGAAGGCGCAGTAAACGTCAGCCAGACACACGCCGAAACCATCATGCCCGACACCCTGCAAGACGAGTTGCTCATCCGCCGCATGATCGAGCGCTGGGCCGTCTGGCGCGACGCCGGTGACTGGGAGCGCTTTGCCACCGTGTGGCACCCCGATGGCGTGATGATGGCCACCTGGTTCCAGGGCCCGGCCGCCGAGTTCATTCGCGTCACGCGCGAAGGCTGGGCCAGGGGCGTGAGCATCCTGCACTTCATGGGCGGCTCGGCCATTGAGGTGGCGGGTGAACGCGCCATCGCCCAGACCAAGATGACCATTTCGCAGCGCGGCATGGTCGAAGGACAGGGCGGGCCGTTGTGCTGCGATGTGGTCTGCACCGGCCGCTTTCATGACTTCGTGCAAAGGCACGATGGCCAATGGAAGCTGCTGCTGCGCCAGCCCATCTACGAGAAAGACCGCATCGACCCGGTGGAACCTGGCGCCGTGCTCAAGCTCGATGCCGCCGCGCTGGCCGCGCTGGCCGCGCTGCCCGCCGGCTACCGCCACCTGGCCTACATCCAGCAGCGCATCGGCTACACGGTCAAGCTGGACATGCCCATGCTGCAAGGCGCGCAGGTGGAGGCGCTCTACGCACGGGCCCGCACCTGGCTGGCCGGCGGCCTGCTGGGCGTTTGAGGCGGCTCATCAGGCAACCGTGCTGCGCACTGCGGTGCTCGCCTTGGGAACTGAGGCCGGACACAGATAGTCCCTGCTGACTGTCTGTCGCCGGCCGAAGGCCATCGGCCTGTGGACGATGGCGGCCCGGCGGCTCAGGCGCCCGGCCGCCTATGCGGGACAGTCCGGGTCTGCGCGGCCCGGGCTTGTACCCACAATCGGCGCTCGCCCGCTGGCCTGGTCAGCGGCGCAGCATCCACATTCGGGTTCACACCTTCATCATGCCCCTGTCCCAAGACGCTCTCGACCAACTCTTCATCAAGGCCCGCACCGCCAACGGCTTTCTAGACAAGCCTGTGCCGCTGGCCCTGCTCAAGCAGGTGTACGACGTGGCCAAGATGGGTGCCACGAGCATGAACACCCAGCCCACGCGCTATGTGTTCCTGTTGTCGCCTGAATCGCGCGCGCGCTTGTTGCCGGCCATGGTGCCGGGCAACCTGGAAAAGACCCGCACCGCGCCGGTGAGCGTGATCGTGGCCACCGACACGCGCTTTTACGAGCACATGCCGCAGGTCTGGCACAAGCCGGGTGCGATGGAAATGTTCGCCGGCAACGCCGCCCTGGCCGCGGCCACGGCGCAGCGCAACGGCACGCTGGGTGGGGCCTACTTCATGATCGCTGCGCGTGCCTTCGGGCTGGATTGCGGGCCGATGAGTGGCGTTGACCTGGCCCAGGTGAATGCCGAGTTCTTCAAAGACGGCCGCGTGCAGGCGAACTTCGTCCTCAACCTGGGCTATGGCGACGATTCCAAGCTCTTCGAGCGCAATCCACGCCTGAGCTTCGACGAAGCCTGCATCGTGCTCTAAGAACAAGAAGCCAAAAAAGCAACGTTCCACATCATTCAACGCAATCAGGAAGCCTATGTCGCAACACACCGTTGAAGACCTGGCACAAGCCGTCGTTGCCCGCATGGACAGCGCGCCCAACCCGCGCTTCAAGCAGGTCATGACCAGCCTGGTCACCCACCTGCACGCCATGGTGCGCGAGGTGGATTTGAAACCCGATGAGTGGATGGCCGCCATCGAGTTCCTCACCGCCACCGGCCAGAAGTGCGACGCCAAGCGCCAGGAATTCATTCTGTTGTCAGACACGCTGGGCGTGTCGATGCTGGTGGTGGCGCTTGATCAATTGCGCGGCGAACGCGCGGCCAAGCTTGTTGGATCATCAGTGGGCACGCCGGCCACCGAGGCCACCGTGCAGGGCCCGTTCTATGTGGAGAGCCCACCCGAACTGCCCCTGGGCAGTGACATTGGCGCAGGTGAACCCGGCGAGCCCGCCTACTACAGCGGGCAGGTGACGAACCTGGCCGGCAAGCCCATCGCCAACTGTGCGCTCGATGTCTGGTCAAGCGACGGTGATGGCTTCTACGACGTGCAGCGCGAACACAAACCCGGCATGCACTTGCGGGCACGCTTTCGCACCAATGTGAACGGCAACTATCGGTTCTGGTCAGTCAAGCCCTGCAAGTACCCGGTGCCGGTCGATGGCCCGGTGGGCACCATGCTGCTGGCCATGGGCCGCCACCCCTTCCGCCCGGGCCACATGCACACCATGCTGCAAGCGCCGGGCTACCAGAAGCTGACCACGCACCTTTTTGATTCAGCCAGCGAGTACCTCGACTCCGATGCCGTGTTCGGCGTGCGCGACAGCCTGATCGTCAAGTTCGGCGCGCACCCACCCGGTGCCGCGCCCGATGGCCGCGTGATGAAGGTGCCGTACCACAGTGCCAATTTCGATTTCAAGCTCGTGCCCACGGCTTGAGCTGCTCAACAGATCAAGGAGCGTTTCCATGCACCACTTTCGCCGTCATCTGCTCGTCGTCGCCGCGGCCGCCAGCGCGCTGGCGCTTGCCACCGCCGCCCAGGCCCAGAGCGGTGCGCCCCTGCGCATCGGCAGCACGCTGGCCCTGACTGGCCCGCTGTCGGCCACGGCCATGACGCACAAGCTGGTGGGCGAGATCTATGTCGAACAGCTCAACGCGCGTGGCGGCCTGCTCGGGCGTAAGGTGGAATGGAACGTTAAAGACGACCAAAGCAAGCCCGACCTGGCGCGCACCATGTACGAACAACTGGTCACGGTGGACAAGGTCGACCTGCTGATGGGCCCCTACGCCACCGGCGCCATTCTCTCGGCCATGGGCGTGGCGCAGCGCTACAACAAGGTGCTGGTGCACCACACCTTCGGCATCCCGGCGCTGGCCAAGTACGAAGGTGCGTTCCCGGCTTGGTCGCTCGGGGCGGAGCCCGGCAGCACGGTGCCGGGCATGGTGATGGATGCGTTGGCGGCGTCGGCCAAGCCACCCAAGACGGTGGCCTTTGTGACCAGCAAGTTCCCCAGCATCCACTTCATGACGCTGGGCGCGCGCGAGGTGGCCAAGAAGCGTGGCCTGAACGAAGTGCTGTTTCTCGAATGGGAATTCGGCAACCGCGATTTCGGCCCGATTGCCGCGCGCATCAAGGATGCCAAGCCCGATTTGGTGTGGATGGGCGACATCGCGCTCGAAGGCAACATGCTGCTTGATGCCATGAAGAAGATCGACTACACGCCGCCGATCCACTTCCACACCTACCCCGCACCGGGGCCCATGACGAAGTCACCCGACGGCAACCTGGCGCTGTCGCTCACCATCTTCGAAGAGCACCCGCCCTTCACCACCAACCCGGTGGCCGCGGCGTTCGTCAAGGTGTTCAACGAGCGTGCCGCCAAGGCCGGGCTGCCCGACACCACGGTGGAAGTGCAGGCCGCGGCCTCGTTCTCGGCCTGGCAAATTCTGGAAGCCGGCGTGAAGGGCGCCAACAGCCTGGACGACAAGGCCATCATCGCCTGGCTCAAGACCAACAAGGTTGACACCATCCAGGGCCGGCTGCGCTTTGATGGCGCGGGCAACTACGGCGATGACCTGATGAAGCTCAAGCAGGTGCAGGGCGGCAAGTGGAACGTGGTCTGGCCGGTGCAATTTGCGGCACCGGGGGCCAAGCTGATCACGCAATAAGAAGAGCGCGCGAGCATGACGCTGCCCAGCGCCAACCTGCTCGCGCAATCCGTCCTCTCAGGCCTGTTCATTGGCAGCCTGTATGGGTTGATCGGCCTGGGCCTGGGCCTCACCTGGGGCTTGCTGCGGCAGATCAACCTGGCGCACTTCGGCCTGGTCTTCGTGGCCGCCTACCTGTGCTACCAGTTGGCCGCGGCGCATGTCGACCCGCTGCTCAGCCTGCTGCTGATCGTGCCGCTGTGCTTTGCCTTCGGTGTGGCGCAGCAGTGGGCGCTGGCGCGCTTCAAGATATCGCCGTTCAATTCGCTGCTGGTCAGCTTCGGCATCACGGTGGTCATGGAAGCCGGCATCCAGGCCATCTGGACCGCAGACTTTCGCCGGCTGGAGTCGGCCTACAACAGCCGCAAGTTCACCGTGGCGGGGTTGTACTTTCCGGTGCCTGAATTGATCACGCTGGGCCTGGCCGTGTCGCTGAGCCTGGCGGTGTGGGCCGCCATGCGCTACACCGACTTGGGCAAGGCCTTGCGCGCCATGGCCGAAGACGCCCCCATGGCGGCGGCCTTCGGCATCAACGAGCGCGCCTTGTCGCTGCTGCTGGCCGGGGTATGCGCCGCGCTCGCCGGTGTGGCCGGGGTCTGCCTGGCGCTGACGTTCACGCTCACGCCGTCGCAAATCTTCACCTGGGTGGGCGTGGTGTTTGCCGCGGTCATGCTCGGCGGCCTGGGCAGCGCACTGGGGCCGCTGGTGGCCAGCGTGATCATCGGCGTGAGCGAGGCGCTGACGATGGCGGTGGTGTCACCTTCCTGGGCGCCGATCGTGTCGTTCTCGTTGCTCATCGTGATGCTGTTGCTGCGGCCGGGCAAGCTGTGAAGCCGGCTTGGCTGGGCCTGGGCGTGGCCGCGGCGTTGCTGGCCAGCGTGCCGTGGCTGGGCCTGCCCACGTTCTACGAATCGTTCCTGTACCTGGTGTGCCACTGGGCGGTGCTGGCGCTTTCGTGGAACCTGCTGTCGGGCTACTCGGGCTATTTCTCATTCGGCCATGGCGCCTTCTTCGGCATCGGCATGTATGCCTCGGCGGGCTTGTCGGCCAACCTGAACTGGCCCTTCCTGGCCACGCTGCCGCTGGCCGCGGCCCTGGCCGCCGCGTTGGGCCTGGTGCTGGGCGCCGTGGTGTTTCGCGTCAAGTCGGTGCGCGGCGAATTGTTTGCGCTGCTAACGTTGGCGGTCACCTTCGTGGTGGCCACCATCGTGCTCAACACGCGCATTGACGGCGGCCCGGGCATCTCGCTGGCCGGCGTGGCGGTGCCCAAGGTCGGGCCCACGGCGTCGAGTTCGATCTACCTGCTGGCGCTGGCCGCCGCGCTGGCCAGCTTGTATATCTCGTGGTGGGTGCAGCGCTCGCGCCTGGGCACGGGGCTGTTCGCTATTCATGACGATGAAGACGTGGCCGAGGTGATGGGCGTGCCCACCTACCGCTACAAGCTTCTGGCGTTTAGCTTGTCGTGTGCATTGGCCGGTTTGGCCGGCGGCATCCACGCCTTGTTCGTGAACTACGTGACCGCGGGCGAGACCTTCAACATCACCGTGCCACTCACCGTGGTGTTGATGAGCGTGCTGGGCGGCACGCGGCACTGGGCCGGGCCGGCGGTGGGGGCGGCCGCGATCACCGGGTTGATCTACACCTTCACCGCCGGTGACCATGCCCTGGCCGGCAAGGCCGCGGTGGGCGCGGTGCTGGTGGCGGTGATCCTGTTCATGCCCAATGGGCTGCTGGGCCACTTCATGAAGCGCCGGCCACGGCGTGCGCCAGCCGCGCCGCCTGTGGTGCCGGCGCCGGCACCGGCCGTGCCCGCGCCGGCCGCAGCGCCGGCCGCGCCAACGCGGGTGGCGGTGGTCCAGCCTTTGCTCGACGTGCGCGACCTGTCCAAGTCGTTCAAGGGCGTGCAGGCGCTGCAAGGCGTGAGCCTGCAAGTGCGCGAGGGCGAGATCCTCGGCCTGCTCGGGCCTAACGGTTCAGGCAAGTCAACCTTCATCAATGTGGTCAGTGGCCACTACGCCGCCAACGGCGGCAGCATCGTCTTCGCCGGCCAGCAGCTCGCCGGCTTGCCCGCGCACCGCATTGCGCGCGCCGGCCTGGCCCGCACCTATCAAATTCCGCGGCCGTTTGCGCACCTCTCGGTGCTGCACAACGT